>JAUXCD010000034.1 GCA_030619085.1 Candidatus Zixiibacteriota bacterium | reverse complement strand
CCACCAGATTAACAGCTTCGATACCGAACCGCGTCGCCAAAATCCGGTCGTGAGCGGTCGGGCTGCCTCCGCGCAGAAGGTGCCCGAGAATAGTCACACGGCATTCAATATTGATCAACCCCTCGATCTGAGCCGCCACTTGGTGTGAAATACCGCCCAGTCTGATAGTGTCGGGAGAATTCTCCACGAGCCGCTTCACCACAACATCGCCGCCAATCGGCTTGGCTCCTTCGCCGACAACCACTATTGAAAAAGTCTTGCCCTGGGCGTTACGGGTCCTGACCTGGTTGCAGACAGCCTCGATATCGTAGGGGAATTCCGGCATCAGGACAATGTCGCCGCCACCGGCCAGACCGGAATATAGCGCCAGCCAGCCGGCATTGCGCCCCATAACCTCGATAATCATCACCCGGTGATGGGATTGCGCCGTGGTATGGATTTTATCTATGGCCTCGGTAGCTGTCGCCAAAGCGGAATCAAATCCAAAGGTAACATCAGTACCGAAAAGGTCATTGTCGATAGTCTTGGGGACACCGACAATGGGGATACCCATCTTCATCATTCCGGCTGAGGCCGCCATAGAACCGTCACCGCCGATCGCGATAAGGCCATCCAACCCCAGTGCATCGAAATTGCGAACGCCCTGGGTCGAGCGGTCCAGATAGATATAGTCTTCGCCCTGAAGTACAGGATAGCGAAACGGGTCCGCCCGATTGGACGTACCCAAAATGGTCCCTCCTATCGCCAGGATGCCCGAGGCGTCTTTGGAACTGATTTCGCGGTATCGGTTCTCTATAAGCCCTTCGTAGCCATCAAGAAAGCCGACAACCTCCATGCCCCAGCCATGACGCGCCGATTTGACGATAGCCCTGATTACAGCGTTGAGTCCCGGGCAGTCACCACCCCCGGTCAGTATGCCAATTCTTTTTACCGGTTTTACCATATTGCGTGAAATTAAAGAAACCCGATTCAAAAAGAAACAAAAATATATCCTGTCGATCTTGTCAGGTTTGGCTATATGTCGTCAGAAACCGGGACTTCTTAAGTCGAATGACATTATACCGTTTACCGTGACCTATTGTCCAGTGCCCAATAAAATTATTGTTGATTAGGACGATAATTAGTATAAATAGGAAGCCCTAGAAACCTCTTTGCGATTCAAGGACCGAATGCAAGTAAGACAGTTTTTTGTTCTGCCCAAACTACCCGAACCTCTTCTTCCGCTTCAGGAGTTATCCCAGAATCTCTGGTACTGCTGGAACTGGGACCTGGTAAAGCTGTTTATCCGGCTCGACTCTGAAATGTGGGAACAGTGCCACCAGAACCCGGTGGAAACGCTGGCCCGCCTGCCCCAGGAAACCCTTGAGGCCGCCGCCAGGGATGACGGCTTTCTGGCTGCCATGGACCGGGTTCACCAGAAATACCAGGATTACCTAAAGCGCAGGAAGTGGTTTCACTACAAGTATGGCGCTCATGAAAACCAGACTCTCGCCTACTTTTCACTGGAATACGGCCTGGACACATCGCTGCCGGTATATTCCGGTGGCCTGGGCGTGCTCTCGGGTGACACGCTGAAATCAGCTTCCGACCTGGGTATTCCTATGGTGGCAGTCGGTCTTTTGTACCGGTACGGCTATTTCCGGCAGTTTCTTTCGACCGATGGCTGGCAGCAGGAACGCTACGAGGAAAACGATTGGTACCACATGCCGGTCCAGCTCGTCAAGAACGAACACAATGAACCCTTGCGGGTTTCAGTTGATGTTGACGGCACACCGGTACAGATTCAGATTTGGAAAGTGAGAGTCGGCCTGATTCCGCTCTATATGCTCGACACGAACATCCCCGAAAACGCCTCCAAGTTCCGCGAGATAACATCGGTGCTTTACGGTGGTGACAAGGATATGCGTATCCGCCAAGAGATTATCCTGGGGATCGGGGGCATCCGGGCACTGCGCGCGCTGAAAATAAATCCCGCCATTTACCATATCAATGAGGGTCACTCCTGGTTTCTGACGCTGGAGCGTGTCCGGCTGCTGATGCAGGAAAACCAGTTGAGTTTCCAGGAAGCCTCGCAATATATCTGGTCCACGACGATATTCACCACCCACACCCCGGTGCCGGCCGGAAACGAGAAATTCGACTCGGTGCTGGTACACCGTTATCTGGGTGATTTTGTATCACAGCTCGGTATCGGTTGGAAAGATTTCCTGGCAACCGGACGGGTTATCCCGGACGATGGCAACGAGCCATTCTGCATGACGGTTGCGGCGCTGAAATGTGCCGCCTTCGCCAACGGCGTGTCGCACCTTCACGGCGAAGTTTCCCGTGAGATGTGGCACAACATCTGGCCCAATCTTCCCCGAGAAGAGGTCCCGATTATCGGTCTCACCAATGGCGTGCATCCGTCGTCATGGGTTTCGCACGACATGGATGAACTATACGCTTCGTATTTCGGCGCTCGTTATGTCGAGCGGCCCGGCGCCCCGGAGGCCTGGGAAAAGGTATTCAAAATCCCGGACGCTGAGATCTGGCGTGTGCATAACCGCCGCCGCGAGCGGCTGGTCTTTTTCGCCCGAAAGCGGCTCAAACAACAACTGAACCGGCAGGGCGCGTCCCAGATTGATATGCAGCGAGCCGAGCAGATGCTCGACCCACAGGCACTGACCATTGGATTCGCGCGAAGGTTCTCTACCTACAAACGCGGCCATCTCATCCTTACCGACCCGGATCGACTCGAGAAGATACTGTTCAACGAGAAGTGCCCCGTTCAACTGGTCGTTGCCGGTAAGGCTCACCCGCTGGATAACCCCGGCAAGGAGATCATTCGTCAGATCATCGCTTTCACCAACCAGGAGAAGTTCCGCGGTAAGATTATCTTTCTTGAAGATTATGACATCAACCTGGCGCGCTACCTCGTACAGGGCGTCGATGTCTGGCTCAATAATCCCCGGCGGCCCCAGGAAGCGTCGGGAACCTCGGGTATGAAAGCCGCCCTTAACGGCGCGCTCAACCTGTCTATCCTCGACGGCTGGTGGGTTGAAGGCTACAATAACGAGACCGGCTTCAAGATCGGCAGTGGTGAAGAATACGACAATGTCGAACAGCAGGACCACATGGATGCCGAGATGCTCTACAACACGCTGGAGCGCGAAGTCATACCGACATATTATAACCGCAACGAAATCGGTCTGCCGGCCAATTGGATCGCCAAGATGAAGGCCTCCATCCATATGGCCGGGGTACAGTTCAGCGCCCAGCGGATGCTCATGGACTATGCCGACAATTTCTATATTCGCGCTTTCGATGCCGCCGGCAAATTGCAGGCCAACAATTACAAGCTCACCCGGGATGTTACATCCTGGATGGACCGCATGACCGGAAGCTGGGACAAGATCACTATCGCGGCGGTGGACGTACCGGATCCGGGCGCCACGCTGCAGGTCGGCGAGAAACTGCCGATCTCTATCAAGGTTTACCTGGGTGATATCAAGCCCGATGACATTCAGGTGGAATTGGTGTCCGGACGTCTCAATTCGCAGGAACAGATTCTCGACTACAAACCGGTCGCAGCCACACTGGTAGACCAGGTTCAACAGCAGGATTCGCAAAACGGCTACTTCACGTTTTCCGGCGAAGTTACCTGCCAGCAATCAGGCCGATTCGGAATCACCGCGCGAATCATTCCCCGAAACGAGAACCTTCCGCACACATTCCGACCTAAGATGATCACTTGGTGGTAGTGCCTGGCCTGGCTTGTTTCGGCTTCGCATTCGCGCTATCATAACTTCGCAATCCTCGGAAACATCGTGCGCATTATGGTGTATTACCCTTCATACACCTGGTGTTCAGGTTGCCTTTAAGTGCCGGTAAGTTGCTCCGACCAAGCCCTGTAAAGGGATAATTGCTTGACAAGCAACAGGCTGGCAGATTTATTCCTGATGAACACAATTAACATCCTTATTCATGGAGAAACCTGAGGATACGAGTTCTCCCCCGGCCCTTATTGCTGGTCATCGGACTGATGATAGTTGTCGCACCATTCGCTTTTGGTTTCGATTTCTCGGAGCTTGAAAACTCAGTTACCGAGCATACGCTCAAAAACGTCCTCAAAATCCTCATAATGGAACGCCACGATGCTCCGGTGGCCTCCTTTGTCACCTTTGCCAATGTCGGCGGTGTCGATGATCCGAAAGAATATACCGGCCTGGCCTATATGTTTGAGCATATGGCCTTCAAAGGTACGAACACAATCGGCACCACGGATATTGACAACGAACTCAAGGCCATGGCCGTGGATGATTCCATTTGGTATTTGCTTCGCGCCGAACGCAAGAAGGACCGCCTGGCCGATTCTACCCGGCTTGAAGAACTGACCCAGGCGTTTGATGAAGCTATCGAAGCGGCCAACCAGCGCGTGGCCCAGAAATACCTGATAGTGGATAATCGAACTGTCGTTCACCTCAATACCACTGAAAGTTAGGCAGGAATGAGCATATTATGAAAAAGTCACTTAGTTTAACCATAGTCTTTATCACCTTGCTCGCGGCAGCGGTGATTGCGGTTGACATGGGCGATGTCGATCAATTGAAATTCCCCAAACTCGACACTACCATCCCATCCGACGAAAAGAAAAAAGAACTGACTATCAACGAGGAAACCCTCAACAAAGGCAAGACTCTTCTGGATGAAGCCGTGAAGGCGGCCGGCGGTCTTGACAATTTCAAGAAGGTCAACTCGGTATCCGTCAAAGGTACCTTGACGCTGGTGACTCCCAATGGCGATTTCTCGGTTCAGATGGAGTCGATCGACGTTTACCCGGACAAGCAGTGGTCGAAGGTATCGGTGATGGGTCGTGAACTTATTGACATCCGCAATGGCAGTGAGGGTTGGAAAATCGACCGGGCCAGCGGCGAGATGGTGCCCAAATCCGAAGAGGAAATAATGGAAAGCGACGAGGAGATGGCCCGCAATACCACGCTCATATTCCAGTCGTCTGACGACCCATCCTATCAGGCCGTTTACGACGGCGAAGGCAAAGAAGGTGATGTGACGGTCAAAAAACTCGCCTTCGTGGATGCCGATGGCACGCCCATCTGTACCATCTCGTTCGGAGCCGAGGATTACCGTCTTGTTAGTAAGTCCTACTGGGGTAAGTCAATGATGCGCGAGGGCATGATTGTCGATGTATACTCACAGTTTGCAGACATCGCCGGTCTGAAAGTACCGATGAACATTGTCAGAAACATGAACGGTCAGAAGGTCTCCAATATCTCCATAAGCACCTTCGACATCAACTCCGACATCCCTGATAGCACGTTTCAAAAACCGTAGCGGCTCAAAGCCATAAGACGCAATTTGACAAAGCCGGCCTAAGTGGCCGGCTTTTTTGCCTTGACAAACAGGCTGAATCGGTTATCGTTAGATACCGAATATACCGAGGTTACATATCGCTTCTTAGCTAATTACGAGACAGAGTTGTTAAGGAAAGCGCCACGGTGCCAGCGCTGCTGCTGCCGCAGGCTACTCTCCGACCACATAAGGAGTAGATATGATCCGAGTTCTTCATCGCCTGGCCGTTTGCATTTTTCTTTTCATTGGGTTTTTGACCGCACCCCTGTCGTCGCCGGTCACTGCCGCCCAGATGTCGGAGATAGTCTTCACCGTTCCCGATATCACCGCTTTCCCCGGCGAGCAGCACAAATTCCTCGACATTTACCTGGATAACCCCTTTGACAGTATCGGCGGCTTCCAATTTGTGCTCCAGTCATCGCGCCCGGACCTGGTGACATTCGATTTCACCAACGGTGGCATGGACACGGCCGGCACACTGGTGTCGGGTTTTGAATATGCCGCCTCCATAGACAGCCTGGGCGACCAGACCATGCTCTGGTTTCGATGTATAGCCAATCTGCCGTTCGACACTAAAAATACTCCGGGGTTCGCCCCCCAGCAAGGCGGTATTGCCGTTAGGATTCCGGTCAATATCTCTCCTGTTCCAGACAGCTCGCTCTCTTTGACGGCCGCGTTGGAAGTCATCCCTCCTTTCGATTTTTCCGATCCCTGGGGTGTGTCAATCGGGGTGATAACGGATACCATCTTTGATACCACTTTCTTCACCTGTCTCGCCTGGCTGGAAAACTCATGTCTGACATGGGACAGCACCAAGACGGAGCCGCCCGAGTGGGATTCCATTTTCGTCGACAGTGTGGGATACGGCTATCTCGATACCACCCGGGTAGTCAAGCGCGATGGCTCGGTGACGGTGCTGACAGGAATGACCAAGTGTGATCTAAACTTGTCCGGCTCGATTGATATTTCGGACCTGGTCTGTTTTGTGGAATATCTCTTCGGCAGCTTCAACAGCGAGGTCTGCCCCTTCCTGCAGTGCGATACGGACAACTCCGGAATGCTTGACATTTCGGACCTGGCCTTCCTGGTGAACTACCTTTTCGACGGTGGCCCTCCCCCTTAAAAGTTGGGCGGTGAAATCGCATTTTCTGCGCCCCATGCGACTATATATCGACGCTAGGTAACTTTCCTTCGGCCTGCCAAAAACCGGTGTTTGAAGCCCTCTCGACGAATGACCACGGTGTGATAATCTGTTTCCCAACAAAGGATTAAAACACCACCGCAGACACCGTATCTGACCGACATTTTTTCCAAAAACACTTGCCATGCCGGAATTTATTTAGTAAGTTTTTGGCTCAAAAAATTGCGTGTATGCCTGTGATTAGTATTGAACTAATAAGGGATTAGACTCGTCTGATTTGTACAATAATTTCTAAAGTGAGTGTAGGAGCAATGGTCAAGAGAATATTAGTAGCTTGTAGTACTATCTTCTGTTTCTCAATTCTGATGTCATTATCTGCGAGCGCCAGGATGGCCCTCGACGCGGGTGACACAAAAGGTTACAACTCCGGCCTGGCTACTGTTACAGCTGACTGCGCGGCGGACCACCGGGTCGGCAAGCTTCAGTTGACGGTTAACAACGTCGGTGGTTTCGGAGACGGCTTTCTCGGTGTCCCGGATTGTTTCACCGGACAGAGCGTGGTTGGCGGAGTGTATCCGAAAGGCTCGGGCATCCGGTATATGTTTGCCGGAGCGTTCTGGATTGGTGCTGTAGTGGGGCGTGACACTCTTGTTTCCATTGGGGCCGACGGTTGGATAGGCGGGCTGGGGGAAATGAAACCAGATGAACCCCCTTTCGGCAACATGATTCATCGTTCGCTGATTGACCCTGCATCACCCGAATACGAGGGTGCCATCTCGGAAGATGATATTCTGGCGGTTTATATGGACACATTGACGCCCGGTCCGCAAGACCGGCGCGACAATCGCGGGCACCGGCCGCTCAATGTCAAAATCCAGCAGAACTCATATGCCTGGTCCTACGCATACGCGGAAGATTTCGTCCTGTTCGACTACAAGATCACTAACATGGGTCTGGCCGAACTGGAAAAAGTCTACATGGGCATTTATGTTGACGCCGACGTAGGTCTTGAACCGGTTGATGAAAACATGGGCTTCCAGGACGATATCTGTGGTTTTGTTGAGTCGGTCCCGGAAACGTTGCTGACCAGGTCAGGTAATTACTGTATTTACCAAGACACCGTCAATATCGCCTGGATTGCCGACAATGACGGCGACCCGGATCCGACCTCCTTCAAGTTCACGGAGGAGTCGTGCCCGGGCGTGACGGCCACGCGAATTGTTCGTACGCCTAAAGCTAATTTGGAAGTTTCGTTTAACTGGTGGATATCCAACGGTGCCCCGGCTCTTGATTTCGGTCCTCGTGAAAGAGAGTTTAAGGGAGCCCTGCAGGAAAAATTCTACAACTGGGGCTTCCTGGGCACTCCCGAAGGTGACCGCGTGAAGTACTATGTTATGAGAAACCGGGAATTCGACTACGACCAGATCTACACGGCGAGCATTCGTCCCGATGACACTCTCTGGTTGCAGCCCAACCCTTCGCAGGCAGTTAACTTTGCCAAGGGTTTCGATACCCGTTACCTACTCTCGTTCGGGCCGTTTGATATCGACCCGGGTGAGACACTGCCGCTTTCATTTGCATACGTCGCCGGTGAGAACTTCCACATCGACGGTAACAATCTGGACAATCTTACGGTCAGCTACGAACCGGATGCGTTTTATGCCAATCTAAATTTCAAGGACCTGACTACTAACGCCCGCTGGGCATCGTGGATTTATGATAACCCCGGTGTTGACACTGATGGTGACGGCGATTACGGTAAGTATGTCATCTGTTCTGATTCAACCGATTCTATTGAGATCGCGCCCGGCGTATGGGAGATCATATCCGACACAATCTTTGTCGGCGGCGACGGCGTGCCGGATTTTCAGGGCGCCAAACCCCCGCCCGCTCCGGACTTCGAGGTTATCCCCGAAACCGGCAAGTTGACGATGCGCTTCAACGGGTTGCGCTCCGAGACTACGCCCGATGCCTTCCTGGCCAGGGGGGGCGGTAGCTCCGGTCTCGACTTCGAGGGTTACCGGGTATACATCGGTCGTGACGACCGCGCGGCCAGCTACACTATGGTGGCATCGTTCGACCGCGAGGACTACAACAAGTACGTCTTCATCATCGACCTGGCCAATCCGGATGGTACCTGGAAACTGTTTGATGTCCCGTATTCTCTGGACTCTTTGCAGACGCTTTACGGTCACCTTGAGCCGGACAGTGTTTTTCGCCCCCTGGACTACCCGCACACTTCACCTCTCATTTTCCCGGACCCGGTTACGGGACAGGATTCCGTGTTATACTTTGTGGCGCAGGATTACAACGCTCATCGACCCGGCATCGACACCGAAATTCGAAAGCGCTTCCCGGATCAGCCGTATCCGAGTTCGCTCGATCCCGAGCTGGCCGACCCCTCTGAATTTACCGAAGATGGCAAGTTCAAGTACTTCGAATATGAACTCGTGCTGGAGAACCTGTTGCCGACAATCGCCTACTGGGTGAACGTCACAGCCTTTGACTTCGGCTCGCCGGCATCGGGTCTGCCTTCGCTGGAATCTTCTCGCACCATCGGCGCCATCGCGGCCTACGCACAGCCTTCCGCCATGGAGGTCGATGAAGGTGACCTGAAAGTTTACGTCTACCCGAATCCATACCGCATCGACGCCAACTATCGTGAGTCCGGCTACGAAGGCCGTGATAGTGAGCGGGATCGCAACAGTGCCGTGGACCGTGTTCGCCGGGTCAATTTCGCCAACGTACCGGTTAATTGTAGAATATCAATCTATTCGCTCGACGGTGATCTGGTGAGGGAACTCGAACATCATGTCGAAACCACAGACCCAACCGCCAGTCACGCCGAATGGGATATGATCACTCGTAATACACAGTTGGTCGTATCGGGCGTATATTACTGGTCTGTCGAGAACCTCGACACTGGAGACGTGCAGATAGGTAAGCTCGTTGTCATAATGTAAAGACATTTATTAGATGCCGCGTTTATTCCAATTCAAAGGCCAGCGAGGAATTATATTCTCGGTGGCCTTTAGTATAGTGTGTCTTGCCCTAGCCACATCGGCCGGTGCGAGAGTCAACCCCAAGTTGGACCTGCTGCAGAAATCGTCCGGCACCAAGGCTACCTCGACCACCGCCACGCGTGTGGTCGAATATGCCGGTCATAGTCGGGGAAATATCCAGTTGGCCGTCGCCAACAATGGCACCTTCGGTACGTTCGGCAACAGCGTCCCCGATCCATTCACCGGCAGAGCTATTCCATCATGCGTCTATCCCAAAAACAGCGACATAGTCTTTCTCTGGGTCGGCGCCCTGTGGGCCGGCGCCGTAGTGGGGCGCGACACCCTGGTTTCGTGCGCTACCGACGACTGGTACGAAGTTCGTGAGTTCTGGCCCGAGCCAAAACCGGCGGGTAATTTCATCCGGCAGTCAATAGATCCAAACAGCCCGTTCTACTCCCCTGACGCTCGATCGGAGGAAGACATAATCTGCGTATACACCGACACCGTCACCGACCCGTCGATGGTGGGTACCGACCCGATTGACCGCCGTCCCCACAAGCCCCTGAACATCAAAGTGACTCAGCGGTCCATGGCCTGGAGTTACTCCTATATCGACGATTTTATTTTGTTCGACTATTTAATTGAGAACATCGGCCTTGAAGACATCGACAACCTTTACCTGGGCATCTTTGTCGATGGCGACGTCTGGCACGTAACACGCAACAACGAATCCGGGTGGAACGACGACATTGTCGGTTTCTATCGCACCCACCCGGCCGGCGGCGATTGTAAATTTATTGATACCATCAACGTGGCCTGGACCGCCGATAACGATGGCGACCCGATAGTCAATGACACGCGATGGGACTACCGCAGCGCCCTGGGAGTGGTTGGTGCTCGCGTCGTGAGAACGCCGTCACGCTCGCTTGAATACTCCTATAACTGGTGGATTATCAACTATGGCGACGCCACGCGGGATTTCGGCCCCCGCCGTCGAGGTACCGACACCGATCCTTATCGCAATCTCGGCGCGCGAATGGGCACCCCGGCGGGTGATCGCAACCGCTATTACGTGCTACGCCATGAAGAATTCGACTATGACCTGATGTACACGGCCCTTGATCACAGCGGTGACGGCTGGTTGGCGCCTCCGGCGTCCGCATATGACTATGCAGAGGGATTCGACGCCCGCTATCTGCTCTCCTTCGGCCCGTTCGACGTCAGCCCCGGTGAGACGCTGCCTATCACCTTCGCCTGGGTCGGCGGCCGCAATCTGCATCGCAAGCCGGGTGATTTCCAGAAGTATTTTGACCCCTCCAATCCCGACATTTACTATGATGCTTTGGACTTCTCCGACCTGGCGCGTAATTCCCGATGGGCCTCGTGGGTATATGACAATCCCGGAGTCGATACCGACGGCGATTCCTACCTGGGGAAATTCCGTGTTTGCAATAACGACACGATCTATTACGAAGGGGACGGCGTACCGGACTTCAGGGGTGCATCACCCCCGCCCGCACCCAGATTCTGGATCGAGCCAACGGTGGGTGCGCTTAAGGTTCGATTCAATGGCTATGCCTCGGAAACCACCAAGGACCTTTTCTCTAACATGATTGACTTCGAGGGTTACCGGGTATACCTGGCTCGCGACGAGCGGCCAGCCAGCTACAGCGTCGTGGCATCGTTCGACCGCGAGGACTTCAACAAGTGGATTATCGTCAGCAAAGACGACACTATCTGGGAGGTCACACCCGATGGCGACACGCTGGACTTCACTGTCGGTGGCGGGACCCAGGTAGAACTGCGCGAGGTGCCATTCACACTCGACAGCCTGCGTTGTCTTTACGCTCCCGACTCCTGCGGTGACCCATCCTTCAACCCCATGGATTACACGCGCTACTCCCCGCTGGAATACAAAGACTCACTGTTTTATTTTGAGCCCCAGGATTTCAATGCCTCTCGCCCCGGGACCGACACCCCCATAAGAAAAATCTACCCCGAGCAGCCGTACCCGTCCAGCTTCCATCCTGATTCGGTGCAACCGGAAGAATTAACGGAAGACGGACGCTTTAAGTATTTCGAATATGAAGTCACAATCGAAGACCTCTTGCCCACTGTTCCCTACTGGGTCTCGGTCACCGCTTTTGATTTTGGCTCACCCCTGTCCGGACTGACCTCGCTGGAATCCTCACCCAGTATTACCAATAAACAGGCTTATGCCCTCAGTTCGAGCCTCGAGGTTATGACTGATAAACTGGAAGCGTATGTTTTCCCCAATCCATATCGTATTGACGGCAACTACGCCGACGCCGGCTGGGAGAACCGCCGCGGGAATCTGGCCACAGAGCGGGCCCGCAGGATTCACTTCGTGAATGTCCCGCCGAAATGCACCATCTATATTTATTCCATCGATGGCGACCTGGTCAGAGAGATTCATCACGACTTCCCCCCCGACGACCCCACCAGCACCCACGAAGAATGGGACCTCATCACGCGCAATACGCAGGCGGCCGTGACCGGGTTATATTACTATGTAATTGAATCAGCGGAGCGGACCCAGATTGGCAAGCTGGTGATCCTGAAGTAGCTAATCCCTGAAATTGTATTTCGCTGGCAGTTTCCGGCTCAAAATCCAGTAACCGATCGCCGAGGGAAGGGCCAGCGACGAGATAAGGATCCAGGCCAGGGCGTGATGCTCGCCCAGATGATCGAGGATTACTCCCCCGTACAGTGGCCCAAAAGACCATCCCGAAGCTACGAAGAACCCGTAGATACCCATATATCGCCCCATACGGCCAGGCGGAGCCAGCCGCGATGTCAAGGCCAGCGACGGCGGCGACATAATCATCTCGCCTGTCGTTACCACAATGATAGCCAGTACGAAATACTCAAATCCTACTATTGTCCCGACCATACTGTAGCCGATAGCATATATCACACCACTCCAGGCCAGCAATTGGGTAAAACTGGTCTTTGACAAAAGACGCGTCAACGGAATCTGCAGCGCTACCACCATCAGACCGTTGAGTGTGTACAGGTAGCCGAGTTGGGTTTCGCTGATACCGATTATATCCACCGAGTACACCGAAAAAGGCGCCATCAATTGGGCCACCACCAGATACAGCAGGAAAATCAATATACAATGTGTCGCCAAATACGGATTGTCTTTGATGGCAATGACATCTCGAAACCGGAACCGCTCCATCGTCCTGTCCACGGCCGCATCTTTCAGCAAAGCCCAGAAGATGATCGCCGAAGCCAGCGTGATGAACGCCGAAATCACAAACAACAGGGAGTACGATGTTGCCGCCAGGAAGCCGCCCAGGGCCGGACCGACCGCCCAGCCAAGGTTACCGCCCGCCCTGGTGATAGCATAGCCGTCGAGCCGTTGCGCCGAGGGCAGGATGTCCGAGACCATGGCGTTGGCTACCGGCTGAAAGACAGCGCCCAACATAGAGTTAACCACCAGGCAGGCCGCTATCGGATAAAAGCCCCAATCATTGGCTATGGAGAACGCCAGCGCGCCGAAGGCCACGGACCGCGCCAATTGTGAGTAGATCAGGAGCTTGCGTCGCTCCATGCGGTCCGATACTTCGCCGCTGATAATCTGAAACACTGACCTGACAAGGGCATTGACTCCGAAAAAGATTCCGATTCCCGAAAGCGAAATCCCCAGAGTCGAGTAAAAATAGATAGCGATAAAGGGGATTGATATCGCAAACCCCAGGGCGCTAACAAACCAGCCAAAAGAAAGAATCCACAAATTCTTTTCAAATTGACGTACGAACCTGACGCTGCGCGATATCATACCCGCCAAAATATACTTTTTGGTCAAACGGCGCAAGCGAATCGAACATCCGCCCTTTACATGCAAAACCGCACGCCATCACAGTTAGGTGGCGTGCGGATGTAGGATATTTATTTGGATGGTTTTACTAAGTGGTCAGCTTGATCAGCCTGCGGCGAGTATCCTCAATCCGGTCTATCTCCAGATCGGGGCTACCCCAGAATTGAAGAACCGCCTCGTAATGTTCGATCGCCTCCTGCTCATTACCCAATCCTTCTAGCGCTCGTCCCAGGTAATAGGATTCGGAGTTGTATCGATAAGCATTGAGCGACTCATTGGGATCAGTATGAATCTCCTGTAACAGTCCGAGACCTTCGTCAAAACGACCGGTTTCGATCATGAGGTAGGCCATTGTCCTGCGACCATCGGTGCTGCTCAGAGGCTGCAAATTGGCCAATTCCTCAAGACCCTTGATAATCGCGGCCGTATCGGCGTCGCACCGCGCGTTAAAAATCTTGGTCGCCGCATCGGTGACGGCCCAGTACTCGGACGGTATGCGCGCCTTGAAACTCTCCAGGGCTTTGGCGAAGACCGGACGGACGATGTCAGCCATGTTCGGGAACTTGGATACAATGGACAGCGGGAAGTTGAGTTTCTGCACATCCGACGCCCATTTGAATCCTTTCCGAGCGTAGTGCATACTACTGTCGGCATACCCCATTCGGAAGAGATGTCCGGAAACATTGTTGTAGGCAGCCGTTATGTACGCACTGTCTCGCGTCTCAAGGGCTTCGTTTAGGCCCAGCAAACGGTATTCTTTGCTCTTCAGGAAGCGCCCGTTCCAGTTTTCCAGATTAGCCAGGGAAATGTAGTAGGTAAACATCCGATACGAATCATCACCATACTTTTCCTTGATACGATCCGCCCACTGCCTGGCTTTGTCGAACTCGCGGTTCCGAATATGCAGATCGCTCAGCGTCTCGAAAGCATCGGCGTCATCAGGGAAAATCTCCAGCAATTTCTCCTGCATTTGAATGGCGTCGTCGTACTTGCCCTCACGAACATAGAGGCCGGTTTTTAACCGATAGCCGGTCGGAGAGTCCGGATGAAAGGTTAGCAACTGATCCACCAGCGTCATCGCCTTTTCATAGTTGCCGTTCTGTTGACAGCGTGATGCATACTGGGATATAGCCAACTGATACTGCGGATCGATCCTAAGGACCGTATCGAATTGAGCAAAGGTTTGGATCGTATCCCGAACGAACAGATCCAAAAACAGCGCATATATCGTCCGCAATTCCTTGTCATCGGGATAGTTTGAGACGAATGTCTTTATCTTGACGAAGGCCTCGTCGAAATTCTCAAACAGCCAGACATTGGAATAGATATCCACGACGCTTTTCTCGCGTACGGGCAGGTTGTCTCGCTTCTCATTCGCTTGCGCAATGTACGGCTTTCCCTTTTGCGGACGACCCTGGAATTGGTAAGCCATCCCGATTCGGAGATACGCCAGGGCAAAGTTCGTGTCTATCGCCACGGCCTTTTCCAACTCGGAAATGGCGTCGTCATACAACTCCTTGCCGAATTTGTCCAAACCGGCCAGATACAGCTTGTAGGCTTCGGGCGATGACGAAGTGAGCGTGGCGACGCTGCGGTCGGAACTCATGCTCTCGTTAATATCCAGGGAAGCGGCTATCTTGGCAGTCAGGCTGTCGACCATCTGAAACGGGCTGTCACCCACGACTTTTTCGGCCAGGATGATCTTACCGGTGGCGAGATCCTCCAGGCGGGCATCGATGCGGAGACTTTCACCAAATTTGTAGAAAGCCCCGGAGAGCAGGCTGACCGCCCCCAGCGAGCGGGCCGCCTTCACATACTCCTCGTGCGAATGAACGGTATCGCGGTCATCGAAACAATCCAGAATCCGCTCCCGGCTGATTAGTTCGATAGCGTCACTCTGGGCCAGATCGGTGAGCATGATTTCCGGCAAACCGGTCTCCAGCCAATCCAGTTCCTCGTCGCCGGTCTTATTCTCAAATCCCAGAACGGCCAACGAGTTTTCCGAAGCCACTACCCCGGATGACCCAGGAGAATCGCCCCGGTTGAGAAAATACAGCACTGCCGCCACACCGACAATCACGATCGCCGCCATGGCCACAAGCTGCTTACCACCCATCTTGTACACCGTGGTGCGTGTAGCGGTGGCTTGCTGGGTTACCCCGGTGATCGAATCGGTCACACCGCTGTCGTATTGCCGGCGGAGATTTCTCAGGTCAACGACCAGATCGCGCGTATCCTGATAACGGTCGTCAGGATTCTTTTGAAGACACTTGTCAATTAACCGTTCGAGCTCCGGGGGCATATTCTCGTTTTTGCTTCGAGGCGACTCGTGGCGGGATTCCAAAATTTTGGCCAGGGTAGAAACCTTGCTGGGTCCGGAAAAAGGCATTTCCCCGGTCGTCATACGATACAGCAGGACGCCGAATGAGAAAATGTCAGACCGGACATCAACCGTCTCCCCTTTGGCCTGTTCAGGCGACATGTAGGAGACGGTCCCCATGATTTTCCCCGCCCTGGTGAGCTCCTGGGAAACGGTCTGGGTCCCGTTCTTCGCACCGCCGGCCAGGAAAGAATCCAGAGGTTTGGCGAGGCCAAAATCGAGTATTTTCGGCTCGCCACTGTTATCTATGATTATGTTCTCAGCCTTGATATCTCGATGTACGATATTGAGCCGGTGGGCCGCGGCCAAACCGGAGGCTATCTTCTCGGCCAGGCGGACGACGATGGCCATATCCGGGGTTTTGGTCTGCAGATATCTCGAAAGCTGATCACCCTCGAGGTATTCCATCACGATGTATCTGATTTCACGCCCCGAAGCTTCATCCGTGGCGGAACCGATATCGTAGATGCTCATGATATTGGGGTGGGATATCTGGGCCGCGGTGCGGGCCTCCCGATTGAAGCGTTCCAGATGCTCCGGATTGTCGAAATAGTCGGCCAGCAGCACCTTCAGGGCCACCTTACGGTTCAATTTGCTGTCTTCGGCCAGGTAGACCTCGCCCATGCCGCCGGCGCCCAGCTTCTTGATTATCTTAAAATGAGCAAATGTTTGATTCTCTTCTAACATTTGGGTCCTTTAGGTCAAACTGAGCAGTTATTCGGGTTCCCTGATCCTTATCGTCCTCAATCGTGTCAAATATGTCAACAACTATGTTACTCGGAAAGAGCGCCCGTATTCAAACAATACGGCAAATTATTCATCACGTTTGATGGCCAGCATGGTAATGTCATCGCTCTGGGGGCAGTCGCCGACAAAATCCTCTATCTCGTTCATCACTCTGTTGGTGATTTCCTCCGGCGACATCGTTCTCGCGGCCGCCAAAGCGGCTTCCATCCGCTCTTCTCCATACTGCTCGTCGATGCTCTCGGCCTCGGTGACACCATCGGAATACAGAAAGATCATATCACCCGGACCGAGCGTCAGATTCCCCTCATCCCACTCCATATCAGCCAACGCCCCGATTATCACCCCCGAGGCGTGCAGAAGTTCCATAGTACCGTCGGCGCGTATCACCACGACCGGGTTGTGCCCGGCATTGACAAATCGGACTTCGTTCTTTTCAGGATCCACT
>JAUXCD010000145.1 GCA_030619085.1 Candidatus Zixiibacteriota bacterium | reverse complement strand
GATGGATCAAGAACTAAATAGACTACTTGAAACTGACTTAACACTTAGTGTTGACAAGGACATAATTGACTTCAAGGTGGAGGAGGACGACTATTACTTCAAAGTTGTCTCACCAGAGGGCTTACAACATGCCGTGATCCTGTCGATTTACAGACTTACTCCCTACTATGCCCCATTGCAGAACTAGATGAAGCCCGAGATTCGCCGACAGCAAAGATCCTGTTCGGTCTTCGTAGTTTGAACTAATAGACAAAAGTTCTATATGTGTCCCAGCAACCCCGCCATACACACTTCGTGTGATTTATGCTTCGCAAGTTTTCCAGGATATCGCTAATATTACTGACCGAATAAACCAGGCCGTGCCTGCGCTTCGTGCCGCTTCGGGAATTCCCGGTCGACATTACCAGATTCAACGACACTCAATCAGAGTTCGATATGTATCCCAGGTTTCCCCCCCAATACACACGCGGTGTGTCTTTTGCTTCCCGGGACCTCCCGTGTATTACTGATGTCTTTTGAATACTCATCACACTCTAATTGGCTGGCATGTAGTTTCAATCACGGTGAGATGAGCGCGTATGCAACTCTCTCAGCCATCATGGGTTCGCAGCGTCGACGCCGTGAAGCGGGTGGGGGTTGTGCAGGAGCAACTTCTTCGGCTACATTGACAACCCCGTATACGTTGACTATCTTTCGGCAGGCCGATCAAGGCAATTGATACGGTTGTTGCGTCTTTGTGGGTTAGCAATCAAGTGCATTATTAAAGTAGAACGAGGTGGCTGTGGTAAATTTTCCGTGGGAATACAGTTTCGGGTTACTTTTTCTCGTCGGGTTGGGCATGCTAATAATCTATCTCATGAGGCGCCGGCAGGACGGGGGACGTATGCGATATGGGATTTCCGAGGTGGTAAAGGCTCCACCGAGTACTCAACCAGCGCTCTCTTTTAGAACCGGTATGATCTTAGCACTCAAGCGGGTTTTAGGGTCAAGGCAGGGAGAGCCGTATGAATATCGGCACCAGTTTCTTCCGGAGTTCGGAATCATCGAAACGCTTTTCTTCTGTCCAAGGAGGCCACTGCAGTTAAACCTGTTCATAAAATCAGTCAGGGAGCCGACCGTAATAGCCGTAGCCGTTGATGAAGGAGACGGTTATCGGCCGGTGCATTTCAAAATCTCTGTCACCACGATGGGGAACGTTAACACGGTCAAGGTTAAGCTTTATCTAACCAATACCATTAATGCTCTGGCGATATCGCTGGAAAACGTGGACGATTCCTTCGAATACAACTGCCGTCCGCGCTTTGCCAATGATAATTATGCGGACTTTGATACACTTCGACTCGGGTATCAGCTTCTTGGTGAGGGGCGGATCGATGCGGCGATGCGGTTGCTTCATAAATATGACGAGTTTTCCAGATGCAATCCGTGGGTTTGCCTGGTCAGGGCGAAATTCTATCTACAAAAAAAGGAGTGGGCTCTGGCCGAACAAAACTCTCTTCAGGCGGCTGTCCACGGGCAATTGGAGGCGGGTTCGCAAATATACGGCAGCGCAAGGCAAGGACGCGGTTTTGAGACCACCAAAGAGATGCTCGAGGAGTTACTCCACAAGGAGGAACTTTGGGGGCTCGATCCCCAGATTGGGGTCTCTGTGCTGTGGGAATCTCACAAGATAGAGTGTGGCCTGAACGGATATCATCTGAAGCGGCATCATCAGATATTCCGAGTTCGTCGAGCAGTTGCCGGGAGATTCCTCCGCCAGGTGTCGGTCGAGTTTACGCCGCAGGATGAGGCTATCCTGCACTCAGGTTTACGTGTTTGGCGCATAAATGCCAACCCGGTCGATGTGGATATCGATAGTTTTATGGTTACCGACAGCGAGTCTCGGAACCCATTCGTCACAACCCAACAGGAGAAGGCGGCGGTCTGGATCTTACCCGACTTACATGCCGGCGATGTTGTCGAGTGGTCGGCTGACGCTCTGGTGCGAGATCGGCAGATCAACGGGACAGCATCAACATTCGAGATGATAAACCTCTTCAGCTACGCTAATCCCACAGTAGAGGCTCGTATTGAGGTTGTCGCCCGCAATGGATTTCAGCCCATATTCCACCACACTCACCCGCAACTGGTTAGCTGTTTGGAAGAATCAACCTCCGGCGACTCACGAATCTATACTTTTGTGGGCGAGAAATATGTTCCGGTGAAGAATCTCGGCTTCGAATATGGTCACCAATTCCTTAACCCCAGAACGGGTCTCGCTCCGATGGGTGAATCGTGGCCGGTGGTGGCCGAGTCCATCAAGCAGACGCTTCTGGAAACTGCGGTACTCGAAGACAAGATTCCGGGTATCATGGCAGAAATGCTCACCGATTCGTGTGACAGTGTTTCAAAGCTGGCAGCGGTATTCTACTGGATTCGCGACAAACTGAAGTACGGGGTATTTCACACGGCCCATGCCAATATAGGAAAGCCCGGTCGTGCCGAAGCCATCGTACTGTCCGGGTTTGCCGACTGCAAGGACCGTTCGTATTTGCTTCACCTGGCGTGCAGGGAGCTTGACATCGACAGTCAGTTCTACATGACCAGTTCAAAACTGGGTAGTGCCACAGAGGAACTGCCAACCGATCAATTCGACCATGTAGCCCTCCGTGCCAAGGTGGACGGCAAATGGCTGTACCTTGATCCTACCAATAACAACTGTTTGTTTGGGAGCGTCCCTTTCTGGTACCAGGGCATGAAGTCGCTGGTTCTGGACGAGTTCGGCACTATAATCACGCTGTCCGAAGATGAGTCTCATCAGAACCGACTGGTGATCAGGGAAGTTCTTGATCGAATAGAAGACGGCTGGGTATCCGGCGGCTTTCTTATTCGCGCCCGGGGGCACACGGCCAGATTATTGGAGGAACACTGGAAAGTGATATCACTCTCTATTGACAAGCATCTGATTGCGGCCCAGCAGGCGATCGGGGTATTTCTGCCGGGCGTGGTAATTGATAAATTCGATCAGATAACCTCAACCTCAGACAGCGATACGTTTACCGTATCGGGTATGCACAAGCGGTCGCGATGCAATATTGTCGGCGACCAAAGGGTCTCGGTGATATCATGGGATATTCCGGTACTACCGACCGACGTGTGGCGTGGGTTTGAATACGGATCGATGTATGCGTTTCGTTTTCCATTGGCGGTTGAGATTGATATTGAGTTTGTAGATGCGCTCGCGCATTCAATCCGCGAGCATTCACGAATAGAACCATATATCACGGACGACCTCGAAATTTCGGAGCATTCCGAGCGTCGCGAGGACGCGATACTGATACATCGGAGTGTAAACGTTGGAAAGAAGATCATTCGCGGCGAAGCTGTTAAGACTGACTTGCCGCAGTTCTTCGAAGGATTGGAACGAGCCCTCAGACTGACCTGCGTTTTTGATCGTGCACGAGAGTAGTAACGCCCCTAAATCAATCGGGGGTAATGAGTTTGGCTACGCCTGGAATAGCTTGTGGCACTCACCCCAACGGTGACATTGCCCACGCATCCCTCTGTAGCTCAGACTAGTAACTGGCTTGTGTTATCCATCCGCAGCTTCAACAACAGCGTGCTACGCAATTGCCTTGGATAGCACCCATCCTCATGCTATATTGCTAACAAAGCAGCGCCAGTGTTGTATTTCCTTTAACACCTATGTCATGCAGGTTGGACATGGTAATGATTAACTTCGGCTCTATCGTCAAGCGACTCGTCCCAATAGTCAAATGCCGCGGACTGCTGTGGCTTGTACTCTTTACAATCACAGTGGGGGCGTCTCCGGTATATTCGTCGGTCCTGGAGCAAGTCTATACATTTGATGTGCCCGTCGTCGAAGCCGTCAAGATCGACGGCCAACTTTATGACCGCGTCATTATGTCCCAGGCACCGAATTCCGGGCAGATAGGCCGACCGGCCCTGCCGGCGCGAGGGGCCAGGATTCTGATTCCTTATGGCGAGCGGGTGGTAAGTGTTACTGTCTCCGGTGAATCGAGACACGTTATGGGCGAGGGTTACCTCGTGGAGCCGGTCGAGCAGCCGTTTGTTCTGTCGGCCGCTCCCGCCGACATTCCCCCCCTGGTAGTCGACAGCGCCACCTATTCTCTGCAGACGCCTTTCCCGGCGAGCCGTTTTGTGAGCAAGGGAAGGCAGGTCAGTCGCGGCTATGAGATTTTGATTCTGAAGCTGCAGCCTGTTGAATATGTTCCCTTCTCAGGGGAATTGTCTTATTACTCCGAACTGCACGTCCGGGTAGTGACGGAGCAGGCGGATCAGCCAAACAGCCTGCTTAGAAATCTTTCAGATGACAGTCGTATGACCGCCGCGATGGTGGATAATCCAACAGCTCTTACCACCTATCCGGCTTTCTCCCAGCGCAGCAGCGCGGACTACGACTTACTGATAATCACGCCGACGTATCTAAGCAGCTCCTTTCAATCTCTGAAAGACTATCACGATACCACCGGTATCCTGACGGAAATACATACGCTGGACCAGATCGGAGCATCCGACCCCAATTCAATCCGAGATTATATCCGCCAGCAATATCTGGAGCGGGGAATAGAGTACGTCTTGCTCGGAGGGGATGATGATTTGATACCGGCCCTGGACGCTTATGTAGTCTCCTTTGACGTGCCCGATGCGCCGATTGATTACCATATGCCCTGTGATTTCTATTACTCGCATCTCGATGGCACTTTCAATTTCGATGGCGACGCGCTCTGGGCCGAGCCAACCGATGGCGAGGGGGGCGGCGAGATTGATCTTCTGCCCGAAGTCCATGTCGGTCGCGTCTCCGCTAACACCATACAAGAGGTGGCCAATCTGGTAAATAAGACCCTGTCGTACGCGGCCGCTAACGGTGATTACCTTCAGAAAGTTCTGCTTGCAGCAGAACAACTGAATTTCACCGGGCTGGGTGAATACGGTGGATATGCCATGGAAGAGATGGTCGACGGTTCGGACACTCACGGTTATGAAACGGTTGGTTTCCCCTCGGATATCTATGACATCGAAAAACTGTATGATCTCTACAGCGAACCGTACAATCGCTGGTACTATCCCGAGATTATAAATCGCATGAATGCCGGCGTGCATATCATTGATCATCTCGGACACAGCAACAATAACTACGCCATGCGGACGGATACGACAGTTATCAAACAGGAACTGACCAATGACGAGTATTTCTTCGCCTACGCGGAGGGTTGCAGCGCGGGAACGTTCGATTACATGGATGGCTGGGCGGAGTTTATGACGGTGAAGCTCGAACATGGCGCTTTCGGCTGCGTGGCCAACGCCCGATTGGGGCTGGGAGCGCGCAGCACGGCGCATCCCGTACACGTGTTCAACCGTGAGTTCTGGGATGCCATTTACAAAAACGGCGAGGCGGGTCCGCAACTGGGGAAAGGTATGTCGGATGCCAGGGCAGACCATGCTTACCATATCGATGATCCGGGGATCAGGTGGACGTTTTACGAGACAACCCTATTCGGTGATCCGGCCCTGGCCATCAAGACCGTCCGCAGCCTGGCCCTGAGTTTCCCCAATGGAGTACCGTCGCACCTGCTGCCACTTGAAGAGACCTCCTTTGAGGTGACCGTGCACGGGGTCGGCGAGGGCATGCCGGCACCGGGAACAGGGCTACTGCATTACTCGATAGACGGTGGCGACTATGCCACCTCTTCGCTGGTGCCTATTACCGGTGATCAGTATCAGGCCATCCTGCCCACGCTGGATTGCGGCCGGAGCGTGGCGTTTTATGTCAGTTTCGAGGAAGACTATACCGGTCTGCTGAAATACTATCCGGAACCCGACAGCCCGCTGGTGGCACTAACAGTGACCGATGAGATAGTGTTGTTTGAGGACGATTTTGAAGTCGATGGTGACTGGGCTATTTCGGGCGGGTTATGGGAACGCGGTGTACCTATGGGTCTTGGCGGAGAAGAACTCCAGTATCCGGCACCGGACCCGACCGAGGGGTGCAGTGGTACGGCAGTTATGGGATACAATCTGGCCGGTGACTACGAGAATAATCTGCCCGAGACGCACATAACATCGCCTGCTGTCGATTGTTCCGACATGGAAAATGTTCACCTGAGATTTTGCCGCTGGCTCGCGGTGGAAGCACCGGCCTATGATCATGCCCGCGTCCAGGCCAGCAGCGATGGCACCGTCTGGGAGACGATGTGGGAGAACCCGGCTACGATTGCCGATATCGATTGGCAGGAGACCGACTTCGATATTTCGGCAATTGCCGATAATCAATCAACCGTATACGTGAGATTCACGATGGGTCCCACCGACGGCGGACTGGTGTACGCCGGATGGAATATCGATAATGTCCGCCTGGTGTCACTGGCCTGTGAGTCGTTCATTTGTGGTGATATGGACAACAATGAGACGGTT
Organism: Candidatus Zixiibacteriota bacterium; assembly: GCA_030619085.1. Lineage (GTDB taxonomy): Bacteria > Zixibacteria > MSB-5A5 > GN15 > FEB-12 > JAUXCD01. The sequence goes on along the minus strand of JAUXCD010000145.1, from coordinate 499 downwards.
GATATATCCGACCTGACGTACCTGGTCGAATATCTCTTTGGCGGCGGACCACCTCCACCCGTGCCCCAGGCAGCCGATGTGGATGGATCGCAGGAACTCAACATCTCCGATTTAACATACATGGTCGATTACCTCTTTGGCGGTGGACCGGCACCGGCATGCCTGTAGGTGATCTCTTGAGCGCGACATATACTCGCAAGACCTCATGACAAGCAACAAATTCACCGAAGTCCGTATTGAGACCGAGCGGCTGATTCTTCGACCGTATGAACCGTCCGATGACCGTGACTTGCACGAACTGGTCAGTCAGCCGGAGGTAATGGAGTACATCCCCGAGGATCCCATGACGCTTCAGGAAGCCCGGCGAATTATCGCCCGGCTCCAGGAGTGTTACCCAAAAAACACGCCGGAGAAAATCATCAAGTGGACCCTGGCCGTGGTCCTCAAGGAAACCAACCGAGTGATCGGTTCGTGCGGGCTGGGGCCGTTGGATTTTTCT
>JAUXCD010000038.1 GCA_030619085.1 Candidatus Zixiibacteriota bacterium | reverse complement strand
TTACGGCAAGCATATTCGCCATCCCTTCAGCGGTGTCGGGCTGGCCTTCAAGCACGGTGTTCCGTCGGAAGTGATGCACGTAATCGCCACGCACTCCAAAGAAGGTGCGGGGGAGAAGCGTCTTGCGGAAAGTATCATTTTCCATCACGCCGATTTCATAGACTTCGAACTGGTGAAATAAGGATCGCAAGTCATGGTTAAACCGAACACAACGCAAGGGCAGAACCTTGTTGAGAAGATTGCCCAGAAGTATGCCGTGGGTCTTAAGGTCGGTCATATGGTGCACGCCGGTGATTACCTGTCAATCCGCCCGGCGCACGTGATGACGCACGATAATACCGGTGCTGTAATACCCAAATTCAACGCCATCGGCGCCGAGAAAGTTGCCGACCCCCGCCAGCCGGTGTTTACGCTGGATCACAACGTTCAGGATATGAGTGAGGCCAACCTGGCCAAGTACCGCAAGATTGAAGAGTTTGCCAGCCGTATGGGGGTAGATTTCTACCCCGCCGGCCGAGGTATAGGTCACCAGATAATGTGTGAGGAAGGATACGCCTGGCCGGGTACTATGATGGTGGCCTCCGATAGTCATTCCAATATGTACGGAGGTTTGGGCTGTCTGGGCACCCCCATCGTACGCACCGATGCCGCGGCACTGTGGGCAACGGGCCGCACCTGGTGGCAGGTTCCGCCAGTGGCCAAGGTCGAGTTGTACGGTCGGCTCAAACCGGGGGTCACCGGCAAGGACGTCATCGTGACTCTGTGCGGCTACTTCAACGAAGATGAAGTCCTCAATCACGCTCTGGAGTTCGCCGGCGATGGTGTCGCGGCGCTGTCACTCAATGATCGTCTGACGATTGCCAACATGACCACGGAATGGGGCGCCCTGGTCGGCTTGTTCCCGGTTGACGACGTGACCTTCGACTGGCTGGAGAAGCGCATCGCCTTTGTCGAAAAGCGCGGCCTGGAAGGGGTGCCATCCGATGCGGATGGTAATGGTACGCATCCGCGGATGAACCGCAAGCGACTGGATGAACTGAAAGCGAACATTGCAGCAGCGGACGCCAACGCGTTCTACGCCCGGGAACTGGCGCTTGATCTGAACAGTGTCACGCCGCACGTCTCCGGGCCCAACCACGTGAAAGTTATGACGCCCGTAACGGCTATGAGCCATGTCAAGATTGACAAGGCTTACCTGGTGTCGTGCGTCAACAGCCGACTGGAAGATCTGGCCCAGGCGGCGGCGGTGGTGAAAGGCAAGAAAGTTGCCGACGGTGTGAAATTCTATGTGGCCGCGGCATCGAGCGAAGTTCAGGCGGAAAGCGAACGCCACGGCGATTGGCAAGCGCTGTTGGACGCCGGGGCAATAGAACTGCCGCCCGGATGCGGGCCGTGTATCGGTCTGGGTAAAGGTTTGTTGGAGGATGGCGAGGTGGGCATATCAGCCACCAACCGCAACTTCAAAGGCCGCATGGGTTCCAAGAACGCCGAGGCTTACCTGGCTTCTCCGGCGGTGGTGGCGGCCTCGGCTCTGGCCGGACGCTTCACCATGCCGTTTGAAATGGAGACCACACCGGTTGAGGGCTCTATCACGATTGCGGAGAAAGCCAGCAAGGCGGCCTCGACAACAACTATCATCGACGGCTTCCCGTCATCGGTCGAGGGCGATCTGGTCTTTTGTCATATGGATAATCTCAACACCGATGGCATCTACCCCGGCAAGTACACTTACAAAGATGATTTCACTCCGGAGCAACAGGCCGAGGTAGTGATGGAAAACTACGACCCGGAATTCGGGCAACTGGTGAAGAAGACCGATATTCTGGTCGGCGGTTTCAACTTCGGTACCGGCTCCTCCCGTGAGCAGGCGGCCACCGCCTTGAAATATCGGGGGATTACGTTGGTGCTGGCCGGATCGTTCAGCGAAACGTATAAGCGCAATGCCCTCAACAACGGTTTTCTGGCTATCGAAGCTCCGGAACTGGTGAACCATCTGAAAGAGAACTTCGGCGCTGATAAGCTCACCGTGCTGACGAAGATGCATGCGGTGGTTGATTTTGCCAGGTCCGAAGTACGCGTCGGCGACGCCGTGTATGCAATCTCTCCCGTGGGCGCGGCCGCCCAGGAGCTGGTGGTGACAGACGGTCTGGAGAACTGGGTGAAGAAAGCCCTTGAGTCGCAGAAATAAAGCCGAAGATACACAAGAACATTTTGCATAAACGGATAAGGAACCATGGAAAAATCGATTTCGAGACAGATAGCCGAGTTCGCCCTGAGACTGACATACGATGAACTCCCCGAAGAAGTCGTCGAGGCGGTCCGCCGCTTTGTGTACGATTCGGTGGGCTGTGCCTACGGCGGGTATCGCACCAGGGACGTCAATATCCTGCGTGACATTTACACCGGTATGGGGGGCAAGAAGGAAGCTACCCTGATCGGTTTCGGCGACAAGATGCCGATAGTAAACGCCACGTTGGTCAACTCGCTGATGGTGCGGGCGCTTGATTTTAATGACATCTACTGGAAGGAAGACCCGTCGCATCCGTCCGACCTGATTCCGGCCGCCCTGGCGGTGGGGGAGATGGTCGACGCGTCGATGGATGACGTCGTGGTGGCTATCGTGTTGGCCTACGAGTTTGAGATGCGCCTGTGTGAATTCGCCGTGCCCGGAGTCCGTGAACGCAAGTGGCACCACGCCACCCTCACCCAGTTTGTCTCGCCGATCGTGGCCGGCAAACTGCTCGGTCTGACGGTGGATGAAATGGTTCACGCCATCGGCATCAGCGGCTGCCATAATCATACCATTGGTTGCCCGACCGCCGGGAAACTGACCATGATGAAAAACACGGTCGACCCGATGGCGGTCCAGAGCGGGGTGTTTGCGACCCTGATGGCCCAGAAGGGTTACAGCGGCACCGAAGCGGTGTTCGACGGCAAGGAAGGTTTCATGGATGTTTTCGGCCCCGACTGGGATATCTCCAAGCTGACCGGTGACCTGGGTAAGACGTTTAAGATTATCGATTGCAGCATGAAAGCGTTCCCGACCGAGGCGCTGACCCACACGCACCTGAGCGCGGTGCTGGATGTGGTCAAGTCGCACAACGTTACTTATGATCAGATCGCCGAGGTGGAAGTTACCAGTATCGCCCGTGCCTGTGATATTCTGTTTGATCCGCATAAGTATCGTCCGGAATCGCGTGAGACGGCCGACCATTCCCTGCCGTACTGCATTGCCTGCGCCCTGGTCGATCACGAAGTCACCACGCAGTCGTTCAGTGACGAAAAGATGACCGACAAGCGTATCTGGGCGGTGATCGATAAGATCAAGGGGAAAGCCTCAGATGAGTTCGAGAAGATGTTTCCGGCCAAGCAGCCGTCGCGGGTTATCATTACCACCACCGACGGCAAGAAGTACGAATCGTATTTGGAATACCCCAAGGGTGATCCGCGCGAGCCGATGACGGACGAGGACCTCTCCGTCAAGTTCAATGCGCTTTCGGCCGGGCTGCTTACCGAAAAGCAGCAGGCGCACGTCCATGACGCCGTTTTCAACCGCAAGAAACTGACCTGCCGTGAGTTCATGAACGAGCTCGTCGTCAGACGTTAGACAACTTGGCAGTTTCATACGTAATATATTACGGGTCGATGCCAATCAGCATCGGCCCGTTCCATATGAGCAGACATACCAACAGCTTACGCCACTAACCAGCCAATTTGGAAAAACCAGAAAAAAGATATTGACAAAAAGTGATCTGCCGATATATTGATAACTAAATAGTTAGTTTAACTAAAAAGTTGGTTAAATATATGGCAGAACAAAAACCTGTATCCGGACGACAAAGCGATTCTCAGCCGGACAGCCGTGCGAAGATTCTGGCGGCGGCCAAAGATGAATTCGCTCAGCACGGTCAGGCTGGAGCAAGGGTGGATCGCATCGCTCGACAAGCCGGGGTGAATAAGGCGATGCTCTACTATCATTTTCAGTCGAAGGACAATCTTTACCGTGAGACGGTCGGTGAGATTATCGCCGGCAATCTTGGGAAAATTTCAAAAGAGGTGTCACAGAAATCGGACCTGGACGAACTGCTGAATTCATTGGCTCGCAAGTACGCTGAATTTCTGGGCCAGGACCAGATGATGCGCAAGATGTTGCTTCAGGAACTGGCCAATCCGCACCCGCATGTTTTTGATCTGATGGCGGAGACGATCGTGAAATCGGGATTGCCCAATTTTGTCATGACGGCCATCGAGGCCGAGATGAAGTCTGGACTGCTCCGGACGGTGGATTTGAAACACGCGGTGGCTTCATTCATGGCCATGAATATCGGGTACATCCTGATGTCGCCCATAGTTGACCGGGTTCTGAGGGTGACGGATAAGGAGCAGTTTCACAACGAGCGTACGGAGGCAGTGGTGGATCTATTCTTAAACGGGGTGAAGAAAAAATGAGCAGGGGAATGAACTCATTCATTTTTACGGTGGCATTATTAATGAGTGCCACCATGAGCGCGCGAGACCTAACCCTAAAGCAGGCGTTGGAACTGGCTCAGGAGCATTCGTTCGAGCTTAAGAAAGCCAGGGCCGAGACCGAGGCTTCGCTGTCGTCGCTGAAACAGGCACGTTCGGAGCGACTGCCCACTTTGTCGGCCGGCGCCACCGCCGCCTACAACAGCTTCGTGCCCTCGATGTTTCTTGAAGTCCCGCCCGCGCTGCAGCTAAACCTGGATATCGGTGGTCACGAACTCTACCAGGCCAACCTTTCACTCAGCGTGCCGCTTTACACCGGGGGGCGTATCGGCAGTGGCATCCGCTCGGCCACGGCCGTGCACGACTACCAGCAGGCCATGACTGAGGCATCGCACCAGAGTGTCCTTTACCAGACGAGGCTGGCTTTCCTGCGGCTTTACCGCCTGGAGCGACTGGTGGACGCGGCGGCGGCATCGTACAAGCGGGCGCAGGTTATCCAGGGTGATGTTTTCTCGCTTTTGATGGCGGGGGCGGCGGACTCAGTGGATATTCTCGAAGTCGAGCTAAACCTGACCGGGGCCGAACTGAATCTGAAAAGCGCGCGTAGCCTGCGCCGACAGGAAGAGATTGTGCTGTTGCTTCATCTGGGATTGCCCGTTTCCGACAGTCTGGTGCTCACCGGCTTTCCGAAGGAACCCCGGAAAGAAACTTTTGCTCCGCGGGCGATGGAGATAAACAAGCCGGAACTTCGGGCCGCCGATGCCTCGGTGACATTGAACGAAACGCTGGTGAGAACGTCGCGGGCGGCCAACCTTCCGTCGATTGCTCTTTTCGGAGGCTACTCCTACGGTAAGCCTAACCGCGATTTCTTCAACTATGACTGGAGCGACAATTTCACAGCGGGCGCCACCATGAACTGGTCGTTCAACATAGGCAATCGCACCGGTCACAGTGTGGGCGCGCAGCGCCACCGATGGCAGGCCGCCGCCAGCGAACGCGACCGGCTCGCGGAACAGATAGACAAACAGGTGCGGCTGAGCCAGGAGAACGAACGACTGGCCTGGGAGCGCTATCTGATAGCTCAACAGCGATACCGTATCGGCGCCGACAGTTACCGTCTGGCTACGTCCCGGCGGAAGATGGGCACGCTGTCGACCAATCGTTGGCTGGAAATTGAGGCAGCTCTGCGCGAAGCGGAATCGGCCAAGGCCGCCGCGTTGGCCGATTACTATATAGCCAGGACAACATTCTATTATGCTGTTGGCAAGAATCTTCTCGAAGAAGGGTTTTAACGATGTTTGGTAATAAGAAATTCCCCGGCAGATTAGCTCTGATACTCCCGTTATTTCTGATTATCGCCGCTTGCACCGGCAATGGCGATCAGGTGGGAGGCAGCGGCCTTCTGGAAGCTAACGAGGCGCTCGTCTCATCGGAAGTCGCCGGACGGACGCTGACGCTCTTTTTTGATGAAGGCAGCCAGGTAGCGGCCAACGACACGTTGCTGGTTGTCGATGACAGCCGTCTTAAGTTGGAACTGGCCTCGGCGAAAGCAGGCGAGAAGGTGGTGCAATCCCGTCTGGCCACCACCCAACTGCAACTGGAGCAGGCGCGCGAGACAGAGCGCTTTCTTGCCACAGAACGCTTCCGCGTAGAAGAACTTCTGAAGACCGGCACGGCTACCCAGAGGCAGTTTGACGAGATCGATCACCAGCAGCGCCAGGCGACCATAGCAACGCACCAGGCGGCGGCCAACATTCAGTCGATTGAGAGCGAACTGGTCAAAATCGATGCCGATATCGCTCGCATTGATCGCGCTATCGAGGACTGCTATCCGACAGCACCGCTGGCCGGCACGGTTACCGAAAAATATATCGATATCGGTGAGTTGCTGTCACCGGGCAAAGCCATCGCCAAAATCTCCCGACTCGATACACTCTGGGTCAAGGTGTACCTGCCGTCAGGCGATTTTGCCAACGTCAAGATCGGTGATCAGGCCACACTGTCAACCGAGGCAGGCGGCCGGGAGTACGCGGCGTCGGTCGTGTGGACGTCGGATCAGGCTGAGTTCACGCCCAAAAACGTGCAGACCGAAAAATCGCGGGCCAATCTGGTGTACGCCGTCAAGGTGGTCGTTGAAAACAGCGATGGCAGCCTGAAAATCGGCATGCCGGTGTATGTCACCCTGAAATAACATCGAAACGGCATGGCTACAATATCTGTCAAAAACCTCTCTCATGCTTACGGCTCAGTTAAAGCAGTAAACGACTTCTCGTTCGAAGTCGACCGGGGGATATCGTACGCCCTGGTTGGGCCTGATGGCGCGGGCAAGACAACCATCATCAGGGCGCTCTGTAATCTCCTGACGCCTGACGCCGGAGAGATTCAATTGGGCGGCATCGATGTTGCCACTGACTTTGACAAAGTGAAAAAAAAGCTCGGCTATATGCCGCAGACGTTCTCGTTGTATCCTGATCTTTCAGTTGAGGAGAACCTGACCTTTTACGGCGGTATCTATGGCGTGACCGGTGCAAGATACGTGGAGAAACGAAATACTCTCTACGAATTTTCACGACTAAAGCCGTTTGCCGATCGACGGGCGAGAGATCTCAGCGGCGGCATGAAGCAGAAACTGGCGTTGTCCTGTGCTCTCATCCACGACCCGGAACTTCTTATTCTCGACGAACCCACCACGGGTGTGGATCCCCTCTCGCGCCGCCAGTTCTGGGATATACTGACGGAATTCAAAAAGCAGGGGGTGACCATTATTGTCAGCACACCTTACATGGACGAGGTCGCCCGCACGGACCGCGCCTGCTTCGTCTTTCGCGGCGGCAAACTAGCCGAAGGAACCCCCGAGGAACTTACGCGTCTGTACCAGGGCGAAATCTACTATGTTGACCGGCTGCCAACGACACCCTTGCTGGACAAACTCAACCTGATTGAACACGTGGTCGCCCGGCGATTCGGCACCGGCCTTCACCTATATTTAGATATGGGGCAGCATCCCGGTGATATCGCTACCGAAATCACCCAAGCCGGCCTCAGTGTCGAAGACCTGATGTCGGTGACACCCGACCTGGAAGACAGCTTTATTCAACTCATGCAGGGACAGCAATGACCAGCCCGGCCGTCCATATCGAGAATCTTTCGCGCCATTTCGGGCAGTTCAAGGCGGTGGACAACATCTCGCTGACTATAGAAAGGGGGGAGATATTCGGCTTTTTGGGGGCCAACGGCGCCGGCAAAACGACCGCTATCCGGATGCTGTGTGGTCTGTTGAAACCGACCTCCGGCACCGGCCGCGTGGCCGCGCTGGATATCTATAAGCAGTCGGAGCAGATCAAAAAAATCATCGGTTACATGTCTCAGAAGTTCTCCCTCTACACGGATCTGACCGGCCTGGAAAACATGCAGTTCTATGGCGCGGCATACGGACTCAGCCACCGGGATGTCAACGACCAGATCGGCCGTCTATCGAAGCGCCTTTCGCTGGAGATGCTTCTGGATCGACGCTGCAGCACGCTGCCGATTGGCTGGCGTCAGCGTCTGGCGCTGGCGGTGTCGCTGTTGCACCGTCCACAATTACTGTTTCTGGACGAACCGACCAGCGGCGTAGACCCGGTCTACCGCCGCCACTTCTGGAAAATCCTGTATGAGCTGGCTGAAGAAGGGGTGACCATCTTCGTCACTACCCATTACATGGACGAGGCCGAGTACTGCGGTCGCATATCGGTCATGCACCAGGGACGAATTATCGAGCTGGGTAAACCGCTGGTGATAATCCGCAAGCACGGCCGGACCAATCTGGAAGAGACCTTCGTAGAACTGATCAGCAATGAGGACCGAATCCGTGCAGCGAATTAGATTCATAGCGCTCAAGGAGTTCTATCATATCATGCGCGATATGCGGTCGTTGACCATCATTTTCCTTATGCCGATAATGATGACCTTTCTCTTTGGTTACGCCATTGACATGGACGTCAACGAAGTTATTCTGGCCGTGGCCGACCTCGACCGCACGGCCGACTCTCGTGATCTTGTGGAAAACCTGTACGCCTCCACCTACTTCACACCGCCGGACGAGCAGGTCGATTTCAAGGACCCGGAGCAGATCCTTCGTTCATCGAAAGCGTACGCCGTGCTGATTATCAAGCCCGGGTTCTCTGAGGCCATGAAGGGCGGCGAGGATTACCAGTTGGGCCTTTTGGTGGACGGCTCTGACAACAATCTTGCCGCCGCGGTGCAAAACTACACTACGGCCGCGGTCAACCGGTACCTGATAAACAAACTACCGCCCAGAATGACCGTACCGGGCGTGAGAGTATCGTACCGGTTGATGTACAACCCGGATTTGGAGTCGCCGCGTTTCTTCGTCCCCGGCCTGGTGGCTATTCTGCTGCTGATGATCTCGGCGCTCTTGACATCGATCACCATCGCTCGTGAAAGAGAAACCGGGACCATGGAACAACTACTCACGGCACCGGTGAAACCGGTGGAAATACTGATCGGCAAGCTGATGCCGTACACGTTGCTGGCGTTTCTGGACGGAATCATCGTTTTGGTGTTCGCCCGGTTTGTGTTCAGTATTCCCTTTGCCGGGTCATATCTACTGTTGCTCGGGTTTGGATTTCTGTACGTCATGACGGCCCTTTCGATTGGGATCATGATCTCATCGCTGGTCAAGACTCAGCAGGTAGCTATGATGCTGGCCTTTGTTACCACCATGTTGCCGTCGGTGATGCTGACCGGGTTTATCTTTGCCATCAAGAACATGCCCGTGGCCCTTCAGGTCATCACCAATATCGTACCGGCCAAGTTCTTCCTGGTTGTTATCCGGGGCATTATGCTCAAGGGCGCCGGACTGGATGTGCTGGCGATGCAGGGCGTGTACCTTTTGATTTTTATGGTTATTCTGATGTTCATAGCGGCCAAAACATTCCGGACGAAGGTGGTGTGACAATGCTGCGCTCACTGCTGGGTATGATAAGGAAGGAATTCCTTCAGGTTTCGCGCGACCGCAACCTGCTGCTCATTATCTTCGCCATGCCTTTGATACAGCTTCTTGTCTTGGGCTATGCCATCAACACCGAGGTGAAATTGATTGACCTCGACGTTTACGACTTCGACCGCAGTGCTCTCTCTCGCGAGTTCATCAGTTCCATGAGAGCGGGAGACTATTTCGTCCTGCATGAGGGCGATGAGTCTCTCTTTGCCCTGGCGGAGCGATTCGAAAGCGGCGATGGCGAGATGGCGCTGGTTATTCCGAATGACTTTTCCCGGCGGCTGACACTTGGTCGCGATGTGACGCTGGGTCTGATTGCCGATGGCAGCAACGCCAATTCTGCCGCGGTCGGACTGGGCTACGCCGCTCAGATGGCACGGGAGTTTTCGCAGGAAGTTACGGGCATGAAACCCCCGGTGGAGGTCCGCTCCCAGGTGCTCTATAACCCCGAAATGGAATCGATCTATTTCATGATCCCCGGCATCATCGCCACTCTGCTGACAATGATAACGGTGATGATCACATCGATGGCTATCGTGCGGGAGAAAGAAAACGGTACCCTGGAGCAACTTATGGTGACGCCCATATCCGGGGCGGTGCTGCTTTTGGGCAAACTGATACCGTTTGCCATTATGGGATTGTTCGAGATGTTTCTGGCTCTGGCTTTCGGCGTGATATGGTTTGGTGTTCCTTTTGCCGGTTCGCCTTTGCTCTTGCTGGCGCTTTCAACTCTGTACCTTTTCACTACGCTCGGGATCGGGCTGTTTTTCTCGACGGTTACCTCGACCCAGCAACAGGCGATGTTCTTTGCCTGGTTCTTTTCCGTGTTCGCAATCCTGACCTCCGGTTTTTTCACCCCCATCGCCAACATGCCTCACTGGGTGCAGTACATCACATACTTAAACCCGATGCGTTATTTTGTCTCCATCGTGCGGGGTATCATGATGAAAGCGTCCGGTCTAATTGATCTCCAGACAAACATAGTTGCCTTGGTAATCTTCGGCGTCGTCATCTTCACGATTGCCGCCCTCCGCTTCCACAAGCGCACGGCGTGACGGGCCGGGATCCGCGAAAACCCGCAATTTATAGGCTTTTCTATCCAATTTCGCCTACTTGGAAATGCACGAGTCACATAAATGTTTTTTTTCTTGACAAAATCGGCACATTGCCGATATTAAAAACCATATCAGTATCACTTACTGGGAGGGAGATCGACATGGCTGACAGAGTATTGAAGTTAGAAGGCCGGAAAACACTTATCTCACCGGAAGAGCGGAAGAGGCTTATCAAGAATATTGAAGCGTCTCGCCGTCAAACAAAAGAGGACTCAAAAGTAGACTTGAAGGTTTTGAAGAACGAATTCAATATTTAGGTTCTTCAATGGGTCCCGCATATCGTTTTTTTAAATTTCCAGAACAGTTTTTTGATATCTTTGACCACTCATCCTACGAGCTTTCTATATCGAAAGAAGATGCTAGGAGGAAGGGCCATCTAAAGTACTTAGTGAAATATCTGACTGAGATCGGCTGCCAGTCGATACTGGTTGAGAATGAATACATTGATCATGATTACTTAGATGACTACACGAGCTACTACGCTAAGTGTTTCGTACCATATAAGCGTTTTTGCCAGAGGGCACATTTCTTCAAGCAAGTTATTACCGAAGGGGACTTAGAACAAAGTCTGGTTGATTCCGACAATGCTAAAATTGACCAAGTACGATCAAGTTACATTGGTTTCACTGTTTTCAAGCCTCTACCACAGGCAGTGGTTGGACGAACTATAGTCGATACGTATCCCCCGGACGATGGACGAAGAGTGTTTCCTGTCAAGAAGAAGTATAATATAAACCTCTTTGGCCTGCGGTTAGAAAAAGAGAGTCTGGCCTTTCAGGAGCAAGACACTGTGCTGGCCGCCTGTGCTACTACGGCGTTATGGTCTGCCTTTCAGAAGGCATCAGACCTTTACCAAACGCACATTCCGACACCAGCCGAAATTACCAAATGTGCTACAAGGTATGTGCAGACGACTCGCCCCATTCCCACCCACGGGCTTAACCCCGAACAGATGTGCAACGCCATATCGGAGCTTGGATTAGCGCCAGAAGTCAGTCAAATCCGACCGGACACGCCGTTAAGAAGCCTCGTCTATGGCTATGTGGCGTCGGGTGTACCTGTACTTTTGGGATACAATATTAATGGAACCGACACGAGGCACGCAGTTACTGTTTGCGGATTCCGTCTGGAGGACATTCCCACACTTGGCCCGGAGGCTCAGAGTCCTGACATTCACTTGAGTCTGGTGGGGCAGAGAATCAAAGAACTCTATGTGCACGATGATAACTTGGGTCCTTTTTCAAGGCTCGAATACGTCCCGCCTGCGATTTCAGGCGTTCAACCATCTCTTAATCCATGTATTTTTAAGCGCGACGTGTTTACTGATTCCGGTGTCGTGGTGGAGATGTGTATTCCAGAGATTGTCATTGTTCCGGTATATCATAAGGTTAGACTGACTTTCAACGCAATCAAAGGTGCAATCCGGGATCTGGATAAGTACTTCTTTGATACTCTACAGATTGGCCGGGTGGGATCAGACGACTCTCCTCGATTGGAATGGGATATTAGACTGATGGAATTACCGGAGGTGAAAGACTGGGCTCAAAGCACTCGACATGTAAACCGTGATATGGTGAAAGAAATCCTGTTCTCCAACCTACCTAGATACAACTGGATCTGTACGGTGCGCGCAGGCGATCAGGATCTGTTCAGTATCATTGCCGATGCTACGGACATGGAAAGATCGTTTTACCTGCATCGTGTTCTGTTCCATGTTGCTGGCGTGAAAGACAGAATAGCTGGTGTTATAAGAGACTCCGATCTCGAACTCGAGAATGCAGCCGCGGCCTTCAAATCCTCGGACTACACCAAGTTCTTGACAACCTGGTTCCTATCGTAATTCATTCTCGGTGGCGCCTCGGACTTAGCGGCCCAGCCGCTTAGCCGGTGGAGCTGACGACCAGGTCGATTTCGGTGCCGACATCGAGCTCCGTGCCTTCCGCTTCCGATTGTTCAAGCACTGTCTCGGGCAGGTAGTTCTCATCCAGTCGTGGTGTTACCAGCCCGACCTTCAGCAGCTTGTCCTCGATGCGCCGAGCGGCTTCGGTAAGGGTCAGACCGACAACTTTCGGCATGTAGGTAAAATCGGAAGCACGGCCGCGGTTAACCATCAGATTAACCGGTGAGCCGAGCGGGATCTCCGTTTGTGCGGCCGGATACGAAAAGACCACAACCCGTTCGGGCAGAGTATCGGAGAATGCCCAATGAATTTCGCCCAATATCAGTCCGGTAGCTTCCAGGTCAAGCATCGCCTGCCGCACCGAACGTCCCCCCATGAACGGTATCGGCACCATCTTCTGTCCCAGGGATATTACGAATTTGACCGCCCGTCCGGACTTGACTTTGGTGCCGGCAACCGGGAACTGGTTGAGAATGATACCCCGCTCTTTGCCGGGAGAGTATTCTTCGGAAGAAACTTCGTGCGACAAATCGAGCTCGTCGAGCACTATCTGCGCCTCGATAAGCCGCTGGTTGGTGAAATCGGGCAGGGGGAACTCACTGCCGTGGCGGGTGATGGCCGGCATAATGAGGGCATCAGTAATCCAGTACAGGGCCAGCAGGATGAGAAGTGGCACCAGCCCCCAGAGCACAATTTTCCGTTCCAGACTTCCGATCGGAAGATAGCCCGTCAGAAATCCACTCTGGCGACGGGTAGGTTGTGACAGTCTTGAAGCTCTGGGTTGTGGCATAAATCCTTATAGTCCCGGCATCGCTAATGGTTGCTACCGGCGGCCGTCCGATGTCGTCCGGGCGGCTGCCAGAGTGTATTCTGGGCAACCATCCCATCGAAATCAAGATAAAATAACGCCGGGTGCGTTTTGGAGGATTAAGATGAGGATGAATATTTCGCTCAGGAATGAATTTTCCGCCGCAGACGGGCGCAAAAAGCGCCATCGAGCTTGCCCGCCACCGGGTAGGTTTTAACAAACCCCCTGGAATTGACAATAGCGTCACCGAAAAACTCACTGGCGGAATCTACCTCAAAATCATCCCGACGTACCAGAAATTCTTCCACGATCTGGTCATTCTCATCCCTGATTATCGAACAGGTAGAATAGACCAAAACGCCGCCCGGTTTGACAAAGTCAGCCGCTTTATCAATCAGGTGCTTTTGAATCTGGGACAGATTCCGGATGTCTTCGGATGTCTTCGCCCAACGCAGATCGCTGTGTTTCCCGGCCGTGCCCCAGCCGGTGCAGGGAGGATCCAGCAGGACCCGGTCGAACTGCGAGCTTTCGAAATTAAGCATATCACACACCACCGGTGCGATTATTTTGATGCCCAGCCGTTGGGTGTTCTCGACCAGGAGATTCAGCCGCTTCTGCGATTTATCCAGTGCCGTTACGCGTCCTTTGTTGCGCATGCGGATGGCCATATAGGTTGATTTCCCACCCGGGGCGGCGGTCAGGTCGATAACATTGCTGCCCGGCTTGGGATTGAGAAGGCGCGCCGCCAGACCGGATGATTCGTCCTGGACAAATACCTTACCGGTCTCGATCAACTCGCTCTCGAGCGGAAGGCCACCACCTTCGATATGAATAAACTCCGGCAGGTATTCACCGTGGGCGTATTTGATATCGTTGGACTTGAGAAGTTCAATGACTTCTTCCGGTTTCGTTTTGAGGAAATTGACCCGGTAAGTCACGTGCGGCGGTTGGTTGTAGGCGATTAGAAGTTTCTCTGAGTCTTCCGGGCCGAACTCCCGCAGGCAGTAGTCCACGAAATAATCCGGGTAGCTGTAGTAGTCGCCCAGGTATTTCTTCGGGTCCTTGTCCTTGGATGCGAATTTGACTTTATCTGGCTCGCGAATACTGGCCCGAAGTACGGCGTTGACGAGATTGGCGCGCGGGCGGTCAAGCATGGCGCGGGCCAGGTTGACCGATTCACTCACGGCCGCGGCATCGGGGATGCGATCGGTGAAACGAAGTTGATAGTAGCCCAGCCTGAGAATATTGGACAGCAGGATTGGCAGTCCCTGCGACGGTTTCGCCAGGTAGAACCTGAGATCGTGGTCGAGGCGGCGTCTCAGCTTGGTGGCGCCGTTGGCCAACTGCATCATAAAGCGCCGGTCGATACTGCGGAAATTCTTTCCCTTGCTGACCTTATCGATAGCGACATCGGTCTGCTCGCCTTGCTCCACCAGGATCATTGCCTGCAGGGCGGCCGCCCGCACCGGGTCAAATTTCTGCGATTTCTTTGTCGGTACCGATTCTGTCATGATTTCTCGCTGTCCTACAGATCCATCGGATGGATCTTTTCTCCGTTTTCATCCACGCGGTACGTCTCTTTGCGATGCACCATATATGCCAGGTAAGCGTCGTCGTCATCTTCGGTCAAAAGCCGAAGCAACTCCGACGGCCGCACATAACCACCATCGCCGACACCCATCGTCATCACCAGCAGATCATTTTCCACCTTCAGGTCATAAATCCCCGGCCTTATATCGACCACCTTGGTGCCGCTTTTGCCGACCCGTTCGATCTCCAGGGTCTGGCTGTCGAGGAGAGCAGTCACCTTATCGTTCAAATCGGACTCATTCCACTTTTCCTTGAATGGCACTGTGTAGATCACGCGGTTGAGCAGGCTGCTGATTGATTTGGCCTTGGTGAATACCACCCGGCTGTCGACGATATATATTCCGTCCGGCACGGCCAGCTTGAGATTATCAATCATGTACGGCATGACGTTGGTATCGAGGGTGATATCGACCAGTTCCGCCTCGGAGGTAAACCCCAGCGGCAACGGTGGCCCGAACGATAGTTTCATGCTTGGGTTAAACCCCTGGCTGTAAGCAATGGGCATATCCGACCGGCGGATAGCGCGTTCGAGCGTCCGAAGGTTATCCAGGTGTGACATATATTTGTAGCGCGCCGTCTTGCCCCACATCAACCGCACCCGGCTCTTGGTCGGTGCGACAACGGCCCGCGTGGGGGCCTTCTTTGTTGCCCGCCCGAAAGACATCGCCGGTGTCTCCGGCTCATCGGCTTTATCATCGCGGCCCTGCCACGGGGTGTAATCTTTCAGGGTCGCCGAGGTGCGCTCGCGTTCTTTCTGCAAATGCTCCGCCGAGGGACCTTTGGTGATATGTGCCCAGGGCAGTGGGTTGGAAAACGGAATCGGCTTTAGGTGGTCGGCCAATTCGATACCGCACTCGGTGAATGCTTCGGCCCATTTGGAAAAATCGAAATGATCCGTCCAGCCGTCGAACCGGCAGCCCTTGTTGTACGCCGCCAGGATAACCCGGCCCATCTCATGGCCGCCGCGACCGAGGACCGCCTGGAGCATATTCGTTTCGGTGCTGGTGTATTTGATGTGGACATTGCGAATGCGGTTATGGTGGCGAAGGA
>JAUXCD010000104.1 GCA_030619085.1 Candidatus Zixiibacteriota bacterium | reverse complement strand
TGGGACGGCGGGGCCTCGGGCGCATCGGTGAAGGCGGCCCGCCTGTCGGCGGAGAAAGCCCGCCTGGAGCATGAGCGGACCGAGAAGGCGGCCAAGGCGGAAATAGTCAATTTGCTTAACGGTATTGATGTAAGCACCCGCAAATTGACAGTGCTGGAAAAGCAGATTGAGTTGGCCGGCAATAAGCTGGATATTGCCAAGTACCGATTGGACGACGGGCAGATATCCCGGACGGAGTATCTCGAGAGCTATATCTTCTTCCTCGAGGCCCGGATGAAGTATCTGGGCGAATTGAAGAATTATCTCGTTGACAAGCTCGATCTGGAAGGCAAGTTTATCGGTTAATGGCGCAATCGATTTTAATCCGAACTCCGAATCACCTCGGCGACTGCATCATGGCGTTGCCCATGATCAATGAGACGGGTGAGGCTCATCCCGGCGCTCAGGTCACTATCCTGGTACCGGAAACCCTGGCTGACCTCTACAAGTACAATCCTGCCGTTGACCACATCCTTTCTATTCCGACCCAACATGTCCACGGGCTGATCGCGGTGATGAAGATCAAGGATATTATCTCCGCCCACCAGTTTGACATCGGGTACGTTCTGCCACCATCGTTTGGAGCGGCGGCCGGATTCAAACTGGGCGGCGTAAAAAAGCGCATCGGCTATATCGCCGACGGCCGGCGGCTGATGCTCTCCAAATCGCTGCCGCTGCCGGCACCGCTGAACTCCGAGCATCGCAGTAAATTGTATTTCAACCTGTTGCTGCGTGGCGCCGGAGTCGAGATGGAATTTACCCGCCCCAAGCTGTTTCTCAACGACGATGACATGGCGGCCGGCTCGCGGATTCTTTCCGGGTTCGGCATCGCCGATGACCATCACTACGCCGTGGTTACTTTCCGGGCCGTGGCCGAATCGCGACGCTGGGGCCAACAGAACTATACCGATCTGATCAAGCAGATCATTACCAAATATGGCCTGAAAGTGGTGCTGACCGGCAGCACCGCCGACCAGCGTGAGGGGGACGCTATCGCAGCCTCGGCCAGCGCCGCCGACGTGGTTAACCTGGCCGGCAAAACCTCACTGCGGGAATCGAGCGCGATCATGTCGCGAGCGGCTTTCTTCGTCGGCAACGATTCCGGCGGGGCCCACCTGGCGGCGGCTGTCGGCTGTCCGCTGGTGGTTCTTTCGGGTGCTGACGACCCCAAATCCACTTCCCCGATGGCTGCGAACAAGCGTCTGGTCTATCTCGACCATTTGGGCTGCATCAGTTGCGTGAAGAACCGCTGTCCCCTGAAAGGGGAGAAGAATATGATCTGCATGAAGGGCATCTCCGTGGATATGGTAATGCAGCAGATTGAATCGTTGCTGTCACCGGCAGACCAAGCCTGACGACGGCTAGCCGGGTTCGCCACCGAAAAACCCCAACCACCCAACGCCGGTACTCCGTATCAACTGGTGATGATAGAGAATTTATGCCCCAGCGTAACGGTTGCGAGAATCGATAGTCGAGACTGCCGCGATATCGAAAGCTCGCTTGCTGCCGCTATCGAGGACCTTGGCGGATTCGAGCGGTTTGTAAAACCCGGGATGCGGGTGTTTCTCAAACCGGACCTTCCGGCCAGTGAAGCTCCCTTGCATACTGTCGACGATTACATGAGACTGCTCACCGCGGTCGGTCAGGCAATTGTGGCTTGCGGCGGTGAAGTGCTGGTGGGTGACTCGATGCTGTTCTCACGTGAGCAAATCGAACGAGTTTGGGAGAGAATCGGCCTGACGAAGGTCGCCCGGGCCAATGGCTTCCAGCCCGTGAATCTGGAACGGGCCGGCACGCGACCGGTAATCAGGAAAAGGCGTGTCTACTATATCTCCCGGGCGGCGACGGAGTCTGACCTCGTCATCAACCTGCCGCGAATGCGGTCTGCACCATCGGGCTATTTCAAAGGCGCCGTCTGGAATCTGATTGGACTGTTGCCCGGGAATCAGAAGATCAAGACTCTCCAAAGTCTTGGCGGTCCGGGTAGCATCGCCGAGGTTTGCGCCGATATCCTATCAGCGGTTTCACCGGATGTGAATATCATGTTTGTACCTCGGGATATCGATAAGAGACGAAATGGCTGTCGAATGGGCCCCCCCGGCGGTGCTGTGCTCGCATCATCCGATGCCGTAGCTCTGGATACGGTGGTTTCCGAACTGACGGGTTATGCGCCTGAATCCGACCCGGTGCTGTCAGCGGCCGCCGACGCGGGACTGGGTATTGGCCGGAAAGAGGGAATTCGTGTGCGATATTTGACTGGCGAGCCCGAACCGATCAGGGACAGGGCAGCTATGGTTCCGCCGACCCGACACCGGTTGTATGGACTTGCGATGGGAGTGATCTCGTCCGCTTTGACAGCTCGCATAGAAGTCAACCGGTCTCGCTGCTCAGCCTGTGGAGTGTGCGTTAACAACTGTTATATAAATGGGTTAGCCGAAAATAGCGACCGTCGTGAGCCGATCTGGCGGGAGTCATCGTGTGTTCATTGCTGGACTTGCGTAGAGAATTGTCCGCAGAGCGCGCTTGAAATACGCTGGGGGGTACTTTCCGGGGGGGCACTCAGGCTTTGGCGCAAAATCTGCGACGCCTAATATATTGCTTGACAAACTGATAGGGTTTTTTACCTTTAATATGGCAAGATGTGCGTTGTGCGCAGTTTTCGCCTTATCGATGGCTTTATGGTCTAATGGTTTATGAATGGAGGCAATGGACATGAGAGGCTCAAGATTTAGCTTTCTGATGGTTCTGGTACCATTGTTGATGCTATGCTTTATCTCTGTGCCTGTTCTATCCGGCTCTGGTGACGAAGATCCTTGGGATGCAGATAACACTGACCCTTCGGACGGTACCTATAATGATACCATTCCGATGGAGGAGCTCACTCTTGATATCGATCCCAATGACTCCGACGTTAGTAACGACTGGTTTACCAGCCTAATATTCTCAGTCTCGCTGGAAGTCACTGACTATTTCTTCGGTGGCGTCACGCAGTCGCAGAACGTAACGACGGATGTTAGCAGAGATCAGGGCAGAGAGAGCGCATCAATGTCCGGTTCAAGCAGGAATTAGAACGCAATAGTAATAATAATTAAGTCTGTACGGAAGTGATGAAAAATTCCTCACCAGAAATCACTTTTGATAACCGCCTGTTGGCTGTTGAAGAGCAACTCAAGCAAAGACGGTACGACTTGGCTGTCCGAGAGTTGTCGTCTTTGCCACAGAGCGAGTTTGCAAGCAAGGCGTACGAACTCGGTTTGTATCACCTGCTCCAGGCGGAGTGTTGCTTCTCTGACGGTAATTATCGTTGTTCGCTGGACAACGGCCTAAAAGCGGCTAAGATCCTCGCCGATTTCCCGTTGAATCGTCGTTACGGACGAGTACAGCTTATTCTCTCCAAGACCTACTCCGCGCTCGGCGATTTGAAGAATGCCGAAATCAGGGCCCGCGATGCTTTGGCTGCCTATCGCCGGGCCAACGAACCTGTGGGCCAGGTTGACAGTCTCAACGAGTTGGCCCGTATCCACCACATCCGATGCGACTATCAGAAAGCGACCGAGTATCTTTCCGATGCGGTCGCCATGGTCGCTGACAACCCGCGCAAGGTCGCCCAGTTGACCGGTAACCTGGGGATGATTCGCATTCGTAACGGGCAGTGGAACGAAGCTGAGAAAAATCTGGCTGAAGCTTACAAGTACAATAAAGAGAATAATCAGGAAATCTCACAGGCCATCAATCTGCTGTCGCTCGGTTACCTGCATCTGCGGCGGCGGCACTTCATTCTGGCCAGTAGGCACTTCGATCAGGCCCTCGAAATTATCAGCCGTATGGGACTGAAGAGAGAGAAAATAATTCACCTGGAATATACCGGTGAACTGGCCTTTGCCAAGGGCGACAACGTCAAGGCCAAGGCTCTGCTTAGCGATGCCTACCAGAAAGGTATGCTGCTGGCACCGGGATCATCGCTGGTTTCGCAGGCCGGAAGACGTCTGGCCGAGGTGGAGTTGGCGCTGGATAACGTCGATGAGGCGATGAAATACGCGCAGAAGGCGTTGGACCTTTCCAGTGAGGTCGGTGAGCGTCTGGAAGTTGGTCTTTCCAAGGCGATCATCGCACGGGTCTTCGCGGTTAAAAGTGACTACGACGAGGCATTGGAATATATCGAACAGGGAGTGAACATCCTGCGCGAAGTTGGCGAGCCGTATGAGTTGTCGCGCACGCTGCTGTTGGCGGCCGTCATCAGGAATGCGGCCGGGACGGACGAACCGGATGCCGTCAACGCCCTGCTGAAGGATGCTCACCGCCGGTTCCGCGGTCTCAAACTGGATTACTGGATTGCCGAGGTTGATTTCCAGATCGGCGTTTTCGCCTGTCAGTGCGGCAATCTGTCTCACGGCTTCAAAAAGCTCAACCGGGCCGAAAAAGTGTTCGCACGGCTGGACGAGAAAGTGCGCGTGCGCGCCGTTCTCAAGTTCCTCCAGACACTCTCGGAGCAGGCGGTGGCCCTGTCTGTCTCCCAGCAGAACCAGTACAAGATTTTCGGCAACCTGATTACGCCCACCGAACTGTCGAATCTTAAGGGCAACCAGATGGAGGATATCCTCGAGGTTCTCCTTAAAAGGACGCGGGGCGATCGCACGTTGCTTTATATGCCGTCTTCCGACAATGAGAAGATCGTAGCCTCGTTCAAGATGACGACTGACCAGGCGCAACGCTTTGTCGAGAGTTTTGACCGGCTGATTGGCGAGGAAGTCTCGCGTCATAAGCCATCGCTGATTCTTGACTGCCGCCGCGATCCTTTCCTGAACAATCTGATTCCGGATGTGCCGACACCGGTGGCCAGCGTCATGGTGGTACCTTTCCGAATGAGCGCCAGGGACCACTGTTTCCTGTATGTCGATCGGCTCTCGTGTGACAACACGCTCGATCCGTTCAGCCAGGAGGAACTCAATTTTGCGGTCGGTTTCTCCGATCTGATTGGCTTCAAGTGGACGGATATTCAGAAGAATAGGCTGTTGCAGGATAACCTGCGACTGAAGTCGCAGCTCATCGAGGGAGCGGCCTTCCCCAACATCATCACCCAGGCCCCGGATATGCTCAAGATTCTGGCTCAGGTCCAGCAAGTGGTGGATTCCAATATTGCGGTATCCATAGAAGGGGAAACCGGCACCGGCAAGGACATCCTGGCTCGGGCAATTCATTATAATTCCAGCCGTCGCGACCAGCGGTTCATTTCCGTGAATTGTGCGGCCCTTCCGGAGACGCTGCTGGAGTCCGAACTATTTGGCTATATGCGCGGCGCTTTCACTGGCGCTGATCGCGATAAAAACGGTTTATTCGAAGAAGCGGATGGCGGGACGTTTTTCCTGGACGAAATCGCTGATATGCCTCTGTGTATTCAAGCGAAAATCCTTCGGGTGCTCGAAGAAAAGGAAATCGTTCGGCTGGGCGATACCGCCCCACGCAAAGTTGATGTGAGGATCATTTCGGCGACAAACAAGGACCTAAAGGAGCAGATGGGTGCCGGGCAGTTCCGTCAGGATCTGTACTACCGCCTTTCGGCTTTCAGTTTTCGCCTGCCTCCGCTTCGTGAAAGAAAATGTGATATTCCGCTGCTGGCCAGCCATTTTCTCGAAGGTGCCAATAAGCGTCTGTCCGCCGAGACTCTCAAGGCGCTCGATGATTACGATTGGCCCGGCAACGTGCGGGAACTCGATAATGAGATCAAGAAACTGGTCCTGCTGACGGGCGATGTTGAGGTTATCGAGGCTGACATTCTTTCCGCCAAGTTCTCCGGCCCGGGCTCCGAAAGCGGTTCACAGGACATCCCGACCTCGTTGTACACCGACGATATGGTTTTCAGCGGTGACTATTCCCTCTACGACTTCCTCCGAGAGCACGAGAAACGCTTCATCATCCGGGCGCTCCGTGAGAAGAAGGGTGTGAAGAAACACGCGGCGGTGTTGCTTAATATTCCGGAATCAACGCTGCGTCTGAAAATCAAAGACTACGGCATCGACCTCGAACGACTCGATTCCTACTGAGCGACCGTCAGCATCGGCTGCCGGCCGTCCTTCTTTCACCACCGTTGAACCCTGCCAGGAATTCTACAAGGGTCTGACAGCATAGTTTGCACTGACTGAATTGGTGACGGCTGAATTCATTTATCTTGTCCGCGCCCTTGCTTCACCGACCGTCCGCATATATTATGTGCCTTGTTATGAACGGATACTTCTGCCAACATTTCGCAGCCGACCCATATTTCAATATGGCTTTTGATGAATGGCTGTTCGGCCGGGCTCAGGCACGGGCCGGGTCGCTCTATGTACGGACCTACAGCTGGCAGCCGGGGGCTATCACGTTCGGTTTAAACCAGCGGCAGCAGAGTGCCCTGGATTTTTCCTGTCTGGACGGCACGCCGGTGATCCGACGCGTGACCGGCGGACGGGCGTTGTTTCACGATACCGGTGAGCTGACGTATTCGGTGGTTGTCAATACTTCGGAGATGGCCTGCGAGAAGCTGACCGGTTCCACGGCGCAGCTTTCTCGCTCAATTGCCATGGCTCTGGTCGAGTTTCTGTCAAGTCTCGGAATAGCTTCTGACTATGTCCGTTCGGCCGTCTCGCATTCAGGCCATCGCGATAATTTTCACAAGGCACCCTGTTTTGCTTCGAATGCCAGACACGAGATAGTCGGCGACAGAGGCAAAATCGTGGCATCGGCGCAGCGACGTATCGGTGACACCTTTCTGCAGCACGGCTCCATCAAGCTCAGTGGCCCGGCCGGTCACCCGGCGCTTCGCATCCCGTCGGAAGGAATGGTGGAAGAAGCTACCGTGCAACCACTTAGTGAGGCGGCGTTTGAGCGTTTGGGCAAGGCTTTTGCGGCCTCGTTCGCCCGCTTCTTCGATGTGGAGTTGCAGTTGCTACAACTGACATCACTCGATGATGGGCGGTTGGAGGAGGCTGCTGTTAAAATTAAGGAAAAGGCTCTGGTAAAACGGGAAATCATTGAACAGAGATAACAAGTGCGGAGTCTAATTATTGAGGAATAGCCTTGTTGCCGCTAAAAAATCGCTTGACTTCCTCGCGGTTAGTAGGCTATTATTTATTCTTTGATTATGCAAAGATTGTCCTCAGTACAGCTTTTGCATGTAACGTTTAAGAGGTTGTTGGAAAATAGGTTGGGAGACTAAGTAACGGGGCTTCCCTCACAGCGCCCGCGACACTTATGATCGTTCAGTCACACCATAAATGCGAAAATGAGTATTATGCGTAATATCCAGGAGGTAAAGTCTATGCGCGGTCGTCAAGGACTACTTTTGGCACGGTTTTCGGTAACATTGGTTCTGCTCGCGCTTTTGCCGTCAATAGCATTTTCGGCCGGTGTCGGAAAGGTGAAAGGCACGATAACTGATAAGGAAACCGGCGAAGGCGTCGTCGGGGCATCGGTACAGGTTATGGGTACCACCAGAGGGGCTATCACCGATTTCGATGGTACCTATATCATCATCCAGGTTGAGGTGGGTACGTACTCCGTCAAGATCACTCACATCGACTACAACTCCATGGAAGTGACCGACTGTCCGGTTAAAGCGGACCTTCCGTTCGAGGTTTCGGCGGCGTTGGAGAAGAAAGTCTCTGACCTTGATGTGACGATTAAGGTGATTTCCAAGCGTGATATCATCGACAAATTCGAGACGGCCAACCAGGTGTCCATTTCCAGGGAAGTGATCGAGCATCGCCCGGTCACTACCGTTGACGAGTTACTCGGCCAGGTCGCCGGCGTAGTTACTAACCAGTCGGGTGAGGTGTTCATTCGTGGTGGACGTGCCGGTGAGGTGGCCTATTATGTCGACGGTGTTCCGATCGGTGACCCGCTCGGTGGTCTCGGTCAGGCCGGTGCCAACCTGTCGCTGGTGTCGGGCTCGATTCAGGAGTTCACGATCATCAAGGACGGCTTCGACCCTGAGTACGGTGATGCTCTTTCCGGTATTGTGAAGATCACCACCCGTACCGGCTCGAAAGACAACACCAACATCAATTTCCAGTATATCACCGATGATTTCGGTAACAAGGACTTGAATAAGTATTCGCGTAATAGCGACTTCATGCGTTTTTCGTTCTCTGGTCCGGACCCCATTTTTAAGAACAAAATTCTCCCGGCCCTGGGCTTAAACTTCCTTGAGGATAAGGAATTCACATACTATTTTTATGCCGAGGTGGAGAAAAACGACGGAATCAACCAGTACGGGCGATTTGACACACCCATCACCCGTCGCAACACCAGTTCCTTCAACCTGTTTGGCCTCGACATTCCCAATCGAACGAACAACAAATACTACTGGATGGCTAACCTTCGGTTCCGCCCGCGTCCGAACCTGAAGTTCATTCTCTCTTACAAAGACAACCAGCTACGCCGCACACTCTTTGACTGGAATTATCGTTATTCATCGGCCACCGCCCCGGTGCGGGAAGACCAGTGGAGTTCACTGTCGCTGGAAGTGTCGCAGTCTCTGAGTAAGAATATGAACTACGAGGTTTTGGTCTCCTACACGACGAATTCCGTGACGCAGAAACCGGGCGATCCGAACAACCCGGGAAAGGGACTTGACCCCGATCAGTTCTATCTCGACAGTGAGTGGGAATCCTGGGAAGACGCTAATGGTAACGGTATTTACGATCCCCCGGAACCGCTGATCAACCTGTTCCCGGACACGGCCATTTACGGTGACAACTACACCGGCCCGGCCTTTACCTGGGGTGAAGTGCTGTATGACCTCAACCTTCAGTCCGGCATCCTGCCTGATCCCGATGACTATGCCGACTTTGTCTATAACAACAACGGCGTCAGAGACAACCAGGAAGGTGAGCCGTTCATAGATCTTAACGGCAACGGCCTCTGGGACTGGGGCGAATACCTGCACGATAAAAATGGCAACGGTGTTCTGGATATGGACCGGATGCCAAATATCGAAAACATCAC
>JAUXCD010000189.1 GCA_030619085.1 Candidatus Zixiibacteriota bacterium | reverse complement strand
GCGAGCACGGTTTGCCCCGCGGCAACATAAGACAATGGCGCACAAGAGCGTGCGCCATCTATATAACAAGTCTTGAATTGCGGCAAGGGCCGAAACCTTGCCGGGAATAAAAGCCGCCCCCCCCGGGCGCTGGCCGGTCAGTCCTTCATGGAAGCCAAAAATCGCTTGTTGTCTTTTGTCTTTTTCAGGCGGTCCAGCAAAAATTCCATGGCGTCGATCGGGTTCATCTCGGCCAGAAACTTGCGCAGCACCCACACCTTCGAGAGAACATCGGGCGGCAACAACAACTCTTCCTTACGGGTCGAGGAACGGTTGATATCCATGGCCGGGAACACGCGGCGGTCGGCCAATCGGCGGTCCATGACCATCTCCATGTTACCCGTACCTTTGAACTCCTCGAAAATGACCTCATCCATGCGCGAGCCGGTCTCGATAAGGGCCGTGGCGACGATAGTCAGCGAGCCGCCCTCCTCGATATTACGGGCCGCGCCAAAAAACCGTTTCGGCTTGTGCAGGGCGTTGGAGTCGACACCGCCGGAAAGAATCTTGCCCGAGTGCGGCACGACCGAGTTGTGGGCGCGCGCCAGGCGGGTAATGGAGTCCAGCAGGATAACGACATCATGCCCGTGCTCGACCAGGCGCTTGGATTTCTCCAGCACCATCTTGGCAACCTGGACGTGACGTTCGGCCGGCTCATCGAAAGTCGATGACACCACTTCGCCGTCCACCAAACGTTTCATGTCGGTTACTTCTTCGGGGCGCTCATCGATAAGCAGCACGATCAGCTTGACCTCGGGATGATTGGCCGTGATCGACTGCGCAATTTTCTGCAGGATAATGGTCTTACCGGCTTTTGGCGGCGACGTAATCAGGGCACGCTGCCCCTTGCCGATGGGGCACATCAGATCAATAATCCGCCTTGTCAGTTCATCCGGGTTGCGCTCGAGCACGAACGGATCGTCGGGATAAAGCGGCGTCAGGTTGTCAAAAAGAGTTTTCTGCTTGGCGATATCCGGGTCTTCGTAGTTGACTGCCTCGATCTTCAGCAGGGCGAAATAGCGTTCGTTATCTTTCGGCGGACGCACCTGGCCGGAGATGACGTCCCCCGTACGCAGGTCGAAACGCTTGATCTGCGACGGCGAGACGTAGATATCGTCCTGGCCGGGCAGGTAGTTGTAATCGGATGATCGCAGGAATCCGTAACCTTCGTCCAGTGTTTCCAAAACGCCTTCGGCCAGGATTATCCCATCGGAGGACGATGCGTTTTCCATGATCTTGTAGATCAGTTCCGATTTGCGCAATCCCGAGACGCCCGGGATGTCCTTAGCTTCGGCGATCTTCAACAAATCGGCAATCGTCTTTGTTTTAAGTTCTGCGATTTCCATGGCAATTCCTATTGTTATGATTCTTCACTTGTCGAACTGCAAATATATAAAACCTACTCGTCTTTAATCTCCTCGATTGGCGCGTCACCCCAGAGCTTCTCCAGGGCATAGAACTTGCGCGTGGGTTCTAAAAAGACGTGCACCACAACATCGATATAGTCCAGCAGTACCCAGTTGCCTTCGCTGAGACCTTCGCGATGATACGGTTTCACGCCGGCCTCTCTCAGCCCGTCGTCAACGGCCCTGGCAATGGCCTTGACATGCATGTCAGCCTCACCGGAGGCGATCACGAGGTAATCGCACACCGACGATATCGCTTTGACTTTCATAATTTTGACATCGAAACCTTTTTGGGAAAGAGCCAGTTTGCCGGCTTTGCGGGCAAGCGCCAGGGGGGTCGTTTTCTTCAAATTAATTCTTAACTCTCATTTTCACGGTTTAAAGCCAGGTTCGATTGATCGAAATCCGTACCCAATACCAGCGTCATAGATACCTGGCGATAGTTGTTTTCAAGAGGTTTGACTATGACTATCGAAGGGTCCAGGCCAAGTCTCTCGGCCAGAAGCGCTGCTACCGATTCATCGCCGTCGCGCGAAATAATGACCGTCGCAGCCACCTTCCTCTCTTCCATCCATACCGTATCCACTACCATAACTTCAATCTGTTGGTCATTGAGATTCGACAGATACCGGGTAACGTCCATCAGTATCTTCTCACGGCCGCAGGCATCAACCACCTGCAAGCGGATGACATTCTCCGCCAGTTCCGTCGTCTTCGACACCGTCCCGGTGATCCGCAGCACGACGTAGCCGATATAGAATGCGGCTGCCCCGAAAGTTACCACCAGAAGTATCCCCACGAGAGATTTGCCGAAAAGACGCGGCGACGGCTTTCGGCCGCTGGTAGATTTATGGATGTTGTTACTTTTACCGGATTTTAACATGCAATGGTTAATGGGAAGGAAGGGGGTTTTCTAAAGGATCAGTCGACCTCTCCTGCTAGTATGGGTTCAAGCGAAACGGCCGGGTGCCGGAACCGTAGTAGTAAGGGTTCTGACCGTCAAGCCTCTGATAATTAATCCGTAAACTGAAGTTCTTCGACGGATGGAAATCAAGCATGAAACCGGGAAGGAAAGTAGCACTCTGGTTGCCGTTTCCCCAGAGCAAACCAGCATCATGAGCCAACGCCATATTGAAGGCGAAGGACAATTTCGAAGAAACCTCATAAAGCATCATGGAGTTGAGCAGACCATAGGAACCGGAGTTGTTACCGCCCGAGAAGAAACCGACGGAGTAGCTGTGCGACCAGGTGATACGGGAATTATCCAGCAGCGAGAACGGACTTCTGGCCGGCGTCACACCGAAGCTGTTACTTTTGGAGAGTTCGCTGACCCTGGCGGCATCACTGAACTGCGCCATGGCACTACCCGCTAAAAAAACTACGATAATTAGAATTGCAACTTTTTTCATGATATTAGATCCTGCTCAATTCACTATCTTCAATCTATTCCAAAGACGTGCTTCAGTCAATAAAAAACTACCTTAACCCTATTGTCGGCATCAGGGTACGTCCGTTATATTAGTTAGACAACTCTGAATGGCTTTCGGTCTAATAAAAAGTGAGCACTCAGCGCAGTTTATCAGCAAAGTGCCTGGCCAGATACTCCAACTGGGCGGCCGAGTTGACTCCGCGCACCTCGTCAGGATCCTCGGCGGCCACCACCGAAACCCTCAAGCCGTTATTGTTCATCACTTTAATGGTGTCCGTGAGATAGTATTCGCCCTGGGCGTTCTCGTTGTCAATCTGATCCAAAGCCTCAAACAACTGTCTGGTATCAAAACAAAACGTACCGGAGTTGATTTCATTTATGCGGAGAACTTCCTCAGAGGCATCTTCGTGCTCTACAATCGCCTTGAGAATGTCCGAATCTCCCTCACGTACAAC
This sequence comes from Candidatus Zixiibacteriota bacterium, assembly GCA_030619085.1. Lineage (GTDB taxonomy): Bacteria > Zixibacteria > MSB-5A5 > GN15 > FEB-12 > JAUXCD01. The sequence goes on along the minus strand of JAUXCD010000189.1, from coordinate 1,977 downwards.
CCGGCCATAGCCTTTGGGGTCATCTAATATCGCCGAAAGACAGCTGGCGACCGCTTTCGTATCTCTAAAACTGACCAGCAGCTGGTTTATGGAAGTCTCGGATAAGAACGGAACATCCCCCAGCGCCACCAGCGTCACGCCGTCGAAATCAGCCAGCGCCTTGCGGGCCATCATCACGGCATGCCCAGTGCCAAGCTGCTCTTTCTGCCAGACAAAACTGATCGGGTATTTCTCCAGCGCTTTCTGGACCATTTCCCCCTTGTATCCGATAACCACCACGATGCGGTCGAAATCCATCGAAGTCAGGGTCTCCATCAGGATATCAATGAGCGGACGTCCTTTGACTTCGTGCAGGACTTTGGGAGTGTCCGATTTCATTCGTTCGCCTTTGCCGGCGGCCAGAATTATTGCCGCTTTCTTATCGGACACTGCTTTCTCCTGTGCTGAAGGTTGAGTTTTTGTGAAGGTCAGTGAAAAAAAGAGACTCAGTTTTTCGTCGGTCTGTTGTTTTTGTCGACGTGAACGATCGCGGGCTCAAACCCGGCCGCTTCCGCCTTGTCCATCAAAGCGTAGGCGATGATGATAATCAGATCGCCTCGGGCTACTTTGCGGGCCGCCGCGCCGTTGAGAGTAATCACCCCGCTGCCGGCCTCTCCCTCGATGACGTAGGTTTCGAACCGCTCACCGTTGGAGATATCGGCCACCTGTACTTTTTCCCAGGCCTGAAGGTTGGCCAGTTTTATCAGTTCGGAATCGATAGTGATGGAACCGATATAATCCAGGTCACAGTCAGTGACTGTCGCCCGGTGGATCTTTGATTTACAGATCGATATAAGCATAGTACTTAACCCACTTCTCTCCAACCATACAATATATTCATACGAGCCTGTGACGCAACATGTTTACGCATCAGCTTCATGCTTTCTTTCATTCGGATTTAACCGACTGCGGGGCCGAAAGTTCCGCAAAAGTGTCCCTGTCGGATGGAATCCGGATACCGGTGCATCAGGCCGTAATATTTACCCAGTTCTTGGCGGGGTAGATTTCCAGCTCTTCGCTGATATTGACAATGGCCTCTACCAGGTTCTTCCAGCTAACCAGGTGAGTGGCTTTCTGAGCATCCAGCCAGCGATATTCGGCATTCTCCTCGGAAAGTTTGATCTCGTCCTTGGAATCCACCACGGCCACTATCAGAGGCAGTATCCAGATAGTATCATATTCCGGCTCATAGAAATGTACCACGTATTCGGTGGCCCACATGTTCTTCGGCTTCAGGCCCGTTTCTTCATGCATTTCCCGTACCACTACCTGGGCCACGGTCTCGTCACCGATTTTCCCCCCGGTCAAAAATCCCCAACAACCGCCGTAGGAAACATTGTCCGCACGCTTGAGAATGAGGAATTTCCAGCCATCATAATCTTTTTTCACGACCGCTGCATTGACACCGGGAGACTCTATCTTGATATTCATAGCTTTAGACATCTCTTCCAATTAACCAAAAAAAGTTTAATCTTCCATGGACAACAGGCATAAATATAGGCCGCTTCTTCGTCCGGTCAATGACTATTTGCGGTATTCGTAAACATTTACTTCAGTGGGAAATTCATGCGGTGCCCCCTCCAAACAAGGGTACTTCTACAGCCGGAGATTATCGATCAGCCTGACCTTGTGAACCCGAACAGCCAGGGAGCAAATGGTCCCCCGCCTGACCTTTTGCACAGCCTCAAGAGTGTCAGCATCGGTGAAAGCAATGTAGTCGATCTTCGCCGTGGGGCAGGTGGCCTTGATAGCGGCCGTCATTTCACTTTCAATCTTCTGTGCCTCCACCACTTTCGCTTTGACCATTTCTCTGGCCGTGCGCAGGGCATAATACAGGGCGCGGGCCTCGACTCGCTGTTCGGCGGTGAAATACCGGTTGCGCGATGACATGGCCAGGCCGTCTTTTTCGCGCACGGTGGGCGCGATTACATACCGGAT
>JAUXCD010000091.1 GCA_030619085.1 Candidatus Zixiibacteriota bacterium | reverse complement strand
CGTCACCGGCCGCGTGGATAGTATGTTCATTTCCGGCGGTGAGAATGTCCAGCCGGAAGAAATCGAAAAGGTCGCTCTTGAGCACTGCGATGTGAGCCAGTTTGTGGTAGTGCCGGTGGCCGATGCCGAGTTCGGGCAAAGACCGGTCGCTTTTTCCGAAGGTGTCGTTAACGAACAGGAAATCAAGACAACCCTCGGGCGGTTTCTGCCACCTTACAAACTGCCGGTGAGAATCTTCCCCTGGCCCGCGCCGGATGAAAAGGAAGGTATTAAACCCGGCCGTGAATCCCTGACTCGCCTGGCCGAGCGCTTGATGGGAAAGCTACCTCACTGATACTTTTTCAGATTAGCCTTAAGTTCTTCCGGCAGACGTATCACCTTGCCGGTTTTCTTATCGAGGGCCGCGTGCACGGTCTTGACCGATGTTGCCTCCTCGCCTGAGGCATCGATAATGCGGTAGACCAGTGTAAATGAACTGTTGCCAATGTGCTCGACCTTTATTTCCACGGTGATCTTGTCGCCGACTCGTTGGGGTTTTTTGTAATCCGCCTCAGCGTGAGCAATCAGGAGCAGAAACGGCGATCCGTTTATCAGGTAGGCAATATCCAGCCCGATGGCCTCCAGAAATTCTTCGTAGGCATCGTGGGCGATTTTGAAGTAATTGACAAAAAACAGCACTCCGGCGGCGTCGGTGTGATGTAATTTTACGGTGGAGGCAACGGAGAACATGTTTCCCTCGTATATTTAATTTTGAACGAATTTGGTTTTAAAAAGTCCCAAATTGCGTATATTGAGCCCTGTTTTTGTACATAATTGAATTTGGCAACATAACAACCAAAGGTAACTTGGGAGCAGAGATGAAGCAAAAACAAATTTCCAGCCTGTTTGGCGCGCTATGCCTATTGCTGGCCTGCATTGTAGTCGGACTTCCGACCCTGCATGCCGAAAGTGAAGGCGTCCCGCAGCGCTCCGACATCGAAGATCAGTACAAATGGAAAGTGGAAGACATTTACCCGAACCTTGACGCCTGGGAAAGTGATTTCGCCTATTTAACCGACAACCTGCCGCGCCTGGAGGCTTTCCAGGGTCACCTGGCCGAGTCACCCGAGATGCTGCTGCATTGCCTGAGCCTGTCGGACAGTCTCGATATCATTATCGGCAATCTCTATGTCTATGCTTTTCTGAAACTCGATGAAGACAATCGTCGCAGTGAGTTCCAGGAACTGGGTGGCCGGGCCGCGACCATCAATTCCAATCTCGGCACCGCCCAGTCGTTTATCCAGCCGGAGATTCTGGAGATGGACAAGGCCAAGCTGGATGGATTCCTCGAAGCCAACAAAGACCTGGCCGTGTATTCCTTCTTACTGGAAGACCTGATGCGCCAGAAAGCGCACATCCTATCGACCGAGGAAGAAGCCATTCTGGCGGCCGCCAGCGCTATTAGTCGGGCACCACAGAGAGTCTTCACGATGATTGACGATGCCGACCACAAGTTGGGAACGATTGTTGACTCAAACGGCGAGAAGATCGAACTCACCCGCGGCCGGTATTACAAGATTCTCGAAGGTACCGACCGTGACCTCAGGCGGCAGGCCAATGACACGGTGCAGAACTCCTGGAAACAGTATTTGAACACCCTGTCGGCCACGTTGGGCGCTTCGCTGGACAAAGATTACTTCTATGCCAAAACGCGCAAGTACAACAGTTGTCTGGAGTCTGCCCTGGACGGCGACGCCATTCCGCCGTCGGTGGTGCACAACCTGGTCGATGCCGTCAACGCCAACCTGGCCCCGTTGCATAAACTGATCAGCCTGCGCAAGAAAATGCTCGGCTACGATACGCTTTACACCTATGACCTCTCGGTTCCGTTTTTGCCCGAGTCCGAGAAGGAATACACTTACGAAGAGGCTAAAGAGACTGTGCTCAAGGGCCTCAAGCCGATGGGTGAGCAGTACCTTAAGGATTTTGAAAAGGGCCTTGGTTCCGGCTGGATCGATGTATTTGAGACCGAGGGCAAAGGCTCCGGTGGCTACTGCTGGGGGACCTATACCTCGCACCCGTATATCCTGTTGAATTTCAACAACAAGCTCGAGGACCTCTTCACCCTGGCGCACGAGATGGGTCATGCCCTCAATGCTTACTATGCCAATCAGAGAGAACCGTACGTCTACCATAACCAGACGCTGTTCACCGCCGAAGTAGCTTCGACAACCAACGAAGCCGTCCTGATGAAGTATATGCTGGCCAATGCCAAGGACAAGAACGAGAAGATTGTTCTGCTCGACTACTATATCCGTCAGATTCGCGGCACGTTTTTCACGCAGGTGATGTTCACCGAGTTTGAGCTGGCCATCCACGAGCGGATCGAAAGCGGCGGCGCGGTTTCGGCCGACTACTTCCGAAATACCTATCGTGAAATCATGCAGAAGTACTACGGCCCGGACCTGGTGATTGGACCCGACAACGATATGAGCGGTATGAAAATAGGCCACTTCTATCGTCAGTATTACGTGTTCAAATACGCCACCGGTTATGCCACCGCCCAAATGATCTCGCAGAAGATTCTGGAAGGTGACAAGGCCGGTCTGGATGCCTTTATGAACTTCATGGCTACCGGCACGTCGAAATACCCTATGGATATTTTGGTGGACGCCGGGGTGGACCTCAACAGCCCCGAGGCTGTCGAGCGGACGATCGCCCTGTTCGGCAAGTTAGTCGACGAACTGGAGAAGCTGCTGCTGGAAGGATAACAGCAGTACTGCCTCTATATGGTTGTCTTCGGCCAACCTGATCCTGTGAGAGTTAAGACCCCGTTGATTCATTCGGATCGACGGGGTTTCCTATGTCTGCCGGGAACGGGGGAAATCGTTCTACAGCGCAATTGAAATCCATTTTCAGTTTGCTCAGATTTTGGCATTATCCGCTTGATTTTCGGCACATTTGCCGGAAATTAGGGAACGCTATCATCGGATAATCGTTACAGGTAAATATATCCACTTAAACGAACGAACAAGGGAGATTCAATTATGATGGTTTCAAAGAAAATGGCAGCCGCTCTCAACGAGCAGGTCAAAAACGAGTTTTTCGCCTACTGGACATATCTTCAGATGTCGTATAGCTTCAATTCCATGGGCCTGTCGGTGTTCTCTAAATGGTATAACGAACAGGCCATGGAAGAGCAGGGTCACGCTATGAAGATTGCCGACTACCTTCTTGACCAGGGCGCCGAGGTGGAACTGCTGAGTCTTGACAAACCGAAAGCTGACTACAAGTCGGCCGAAGAGGTTGTTCAGGCAGCGCTCGATCACGAGATTATGGTCACCCAGCAGATCAATGCACTGGCCTCACTGGCCCGCGAAGAACATGACTATGCCACCGAGAATTTCCTGCAGTACTACGTTCAGGAGCAGGTGGAAGAGGTTGCGACCGCCACGGAGCTTCTTGACCTCGTCAAGATGTCTGACAGCACCGGTCAGCTCCTGATGCTCGAGAACCGCATCATGGCTCTTCGCACCGAAGGATAATGGCTACTCAATCGAGTTAAGGCGGCCGCTCCGACCGAGCGGCCGTTTTTTTTGCTTCCAATTGGACCAAAGGCGCGGTTGGAAACACCGCCGATTGTTCGTATAATTTCCCCATGAGCGACGACCGAATAGAAGATTCAAGCACGCTGAAAAACCGCCTGACCTGCTGCGATCTTTGCCCCAGGCAGTGCCGTGTCGACCGTGTAAACGGTGAGCTCGGTTATTGCCGGACCGATGGCGGTTTCGCACTGGCCTCGATGTGCGCCCATCGGGGCGAAGAGCCGGTGATATCCGGCAGCCACGGGATCTGCAACATCTTTTTCCCGCACTGCAACATGCAGTGTATTTTTTGTCAGAATTATCAGATCAGCGACCGGCTGAGCCGCAATAATTATCGGACCGACCTGGATGAAATTCTAGCCCAAATCGAGGCGATCCTCGACTCCGGGGCCAGGGGCGTCGGCTTTGTCTCGCCGTCGCACTTTGTCGTCCAAATGAAGACGATTATCGATAGCCTCATCGCGAGAAACCGTCGCGAAGTTTTCGTCTACAATTCCAACGGCTATGACCGCGAGGAGGTCATCCGGGCGCTCGAGCGCGATATCGACGTCTACCTGCCGGACCTGAAGTACATGGACAACCGGCTGGCCGCCGAATACTCCGATACACCCGACTATGTCCAGTACGCCACGGCGGCGGTGAAGGAAATGTTTCGTCAGAAATCGGCCGAAATTGTGGTCGACGGCGACGGTTACATTCAGTCCGGTCTGGTGATAAGGCACTTGATTCTTCCCGGGCACGTTCAGAACTCAAAGAAAGTGCTGCGATTCATTGCCGAAGAACTCTCGAACGATGTTTACATATCGCTGATGTCGCAGTACTATCCGACCGAACGCGTGGCCGGTCATCCGGTGCTGGGTCGATGTCTTCGTCCGGAAGAGTATGACGAGGTAATTGATGAATTTGAAACGCTCGGTTTTCACCGGGGTTTTGTGCAGGAGTTGTCCAGCTCTCATCACTATCGACCGGATTTCCTGAAGGACCACCCGTTCGAAGATTGATATACCGGGAACATTTCGAAAAATAATTGACTCTTTAAGTCAAGAAAGCTATGGTTCATTAAGGCAAGAAAAGTCAACCTTAAGGGTATAATAGTCATGAATGAAATCAAAAGTGTATTACACAAGCTCGAGTATGGAATATACGTGGTCTCGATGGGCAAGGGGCAGGAAGGCAATGCTTTCACTGCCAGTTGGCTGACCCAGGTTAGTTCGGAGCCGCCGATGGTGGCGTTGGCCGTGCACAACAAGCACCAGTCCCGCCGGCTGCTCATCGAGAGCAAGGCTTTTGTGGTCAATCTGCTGAGCGAGGGACAGGACGGCGTGGCCAAAACTTACTACGGTCCGGCCGAATCCGGTTATGAGAAGCTCAAGGCGTCGGAAATGGCCGACTCACCCGCTACCGGATCGCCGCTGATTAACGGTGCGGCCGGCTATCTCGATTGTATTATTGTCGAAACTGTTGCGGTTGGCAACCACACGCTGTTTATTGGTGAAGTTAAGGCCGCTTCGCTGGACCAGAATGTCCAGATGATGACGACCTCCAACAGCAAACTTCATTACGGTGGTTAACCAATTAGTTACCGAGGGGAAATCAGATAAGTGAATCGTCTGCTCGGCATATTGACACTGCTTGTGCTCTGGTGTTTTCCCGGTTGCAACGCGCAGTCGCAGGAATGTGAGGAAACCGTCATCATCGACAGCGTCGAGTACCGGGTTCCACCTCGATGGTGCGGCAAGGCGATAGACTCGTCGCTGATCCCCGATCCGGCCACCCTGGTGCGACTTCCCGATGAACTCAGTTTCGAAGACTCCCGCATTTATGTCAGACGTGAAACCCGCGATGCTTTCGTGCGCATGGCCGAGGCTGCCCGCAAAGACTCGGTCAAACTGATTGTCGATTCCGGCTTCCGCTCGGCATCGTTTCAGAGAAGAATAATCCTCCGCCGCATGGCCGAGGGCGCTTCGTTTGAGGAAGTCGTCCGTTTTGCTGCCCCGCCGGGATACAGTGAACATGAAACCGGACAGGTGATGGATCTGGTACCAAGTGAGGCCCGCTTTGCCCACACGCCCATCTACGAATGGCTCAAGCGGCACGCGCAGACTTACGGTTTTGTGGAATCGCTGCCGGAAGATTCAACCGGCGAGGCGTTTTGGGAATCATGGCATTGGCGCTTCGATGGTGTGCCGGACACGATACCCCCTGCCCCCCTGATGGACCTGCAATAAACGCTAAGGTCTGACGCGCCACAATCCGAATTGACCTACCTTTAGCGTCAGAACTCACCCAAAATACGTTTTTCGAGCGGTGAAAGTAAGTTTTAAATGAACCGACCCCAAAAGCCGTTTCCGTCCTCGTAATTCGTTGTCGCACAATGTGATTCATCGCACATTCACTCGCCTTTTTTGTTGCTTTGAGGCATTAAATTTCCTACCTTTAAGCTGTGATATTTGATTGCTAACTGAATGCGATAAGAGGACTTAATAGAATGGCTCTGGATAGACAGAAAATCGAAACCGTATTCCTCGAAGAGGAGATGAAATCTTCCTACCTCGACTACTCAATGTCGGTAATCACCAACCGGGCCTTGCCGGATATTCGCGACGGCCTCAAGCCATCCAATCGCCGAATATTGGTAGCCATGAACGATTTGAATCTATCTCCCGGCAAACCGCATCGCAAATGCGCCAAAATCACCGGTGATACTTCCGGTAACTATCACCCTCACGGTGAGCAGGTGGTATACCCGACCCTGGTCCGCATGGCGCAGGACTTCAACATGCGCTACCCGCTGGTTGACGGACAGGGCAACTTTGGGTCCGTCGACGGCGATGGCGCGGCGGCCATGCGTTACACGGAAGCGCGACTGACGCCGATTGCCATGGAAATACTGGCCGACCTGGACAAAGAGACGGTCGATTTCATGGATAACTACGATGTCACTCGCCAGGAGCCGGTGGTTCTCCCCGGTAAATTTCCCAACCTGATCTGCAACGGTTCGTCCGGTATCGCCGTCGGCATGGCCACCAACATCCCTCCCCACAACCTGGGCGAGATAGCCGGTGCTATCGTCGAGGTCATCGACAATCCCGAATGCACCAACGAAGACCTGATCGATATCGTGCCTGGACCGGATTTCCCCACCGGGGGAATCATCAACGGCCGCGAAGGCATCCGCCAGGCGTACCAGACCGGGCGGGGACATATCCTGATTCGGGCCAAGGTGATTATCGAGCACATGCCGAACAATAAGGACGCCATCGTCGTCACCGAGATTCCCTACCAGGTCAACAAATCCAACCTGCTGGAGAAAATAGCCGACCTCGTGCACGACAAGAAGATCGAAGGTATCTCCGACCTTCGCGACGAGTCCGACCGCGACGGTATGCGGGTCGTGATTGAACTAAAACGGGATCAGCAGCCCGAGATAATCCTCAACCAACTTTACAAGCATACCACCATGCAGGTCACCTTCTCGGCCAATATGCTCGGGCTGGATCACGGGGTCCCGAAATCGATGAGACTCAAAGAACTGCTGGTGGCGTTTGTCGAGCATCGCCACGAGGTGGTCGTGCGGCGGACCAAGTACGATCTGCGCAAGGCGGAGGAACGGGCGCACATCCTCGAAGGGTACCGGATAGCACTGGACAATATCGACGCCGTTATTGAGTTGATCAAGAAGTCAAAAGATACCCCCACTGCTCACGCCGGCTTGATGGAGAAATTCAAGCTCTCCGACCGTCAGGCCACGGCCATCCTCGAAATGCGCCTGCAGCGGCTGACCGGTCTGGAGCGGGAAAAGATAGAAAAAGAGTACCTGGAACTGATCAAGAAAATCAATGGATACAAAGCCATCCTCGACTCCAAGACCATGCGCATGCAGATCATCAAGGATGAGACGATGGAGATGGCTACAAAGTACGGCGATGACCGCCGCACCGAAATCCAGGAAGCGGCCGAGGAACTTACGGTCGAAGACCTGATCGTCGAGGAAGACATGGTGATTACCATCTCCCATCTCGGCTACGTCAAGCGTCTTACCGTGTCATCCTATCGGCGCCAGCAGCGCGGCGGTAAGGGTGTTATCGGTATCGAGACCAAGGACGATGATTTTGCCGAGCATCTCTTCATCGCCTCGACTTATGACTATATCCTGTTCTTCTCCAACAAGGGCAGATGCTACTGGGTGAAAGTCCACAAGATTCCCACCGGCGGGAAGCTGGCCAAGGGCAAGCCGATTGTCAACATGTGTGGCATTGAGAAAGGGGAGACCATTACCGCTTTCTGCAAGGTGCGGAACTTCTCGGCTGACAGGTACGTGGTCATGGCCACCCGCAACGGCATTGTCAAGAAGACTGCCCTGGATGCATTCTCCAACCCGCGTGTGGTCGGTGTCAACGCCATGAATATCCCCAAGGGGGATGAATTGATTGAGGCAAGCCTGACCGACGGCACTTTCGAGATCGTTCTGGCCACCCGCAAGGGAATGGCTATTCGCTTCCCGGAGGATAAGGTTCGCTCGATGGGTCGCACCGCTTACGGCGTGAAGGGCATTACACTGGCCAAGGGCGACTACGTTATCGGTATGGTGGTGGTCACACGCGACAGCAGCCTGCTGGTGGTGGCTGAAAACGGCTACGGCAAAAGGACTTCGATCGACGACTACCGCGTTACCAATCGCGGCGGCAAGGGAATTATCAATATCAAGACCTCTGAGCGCAACGGCGAGGTAGTGGCAATAAAAGAAGTGCTCGACGACGACGAGTTGATCCTGATTACGAAAAAAGGCATTGCCAACCGCCAGGCGGTCAAGAATATCCATATCATCGGCCGCAACACCCAGGGGGTCCGGCTGATCAACCTGAAGGCCGGCGATCTCGTCACCGACGTGGCCCGCGTCGCCAAGGAAGAATAATGCAAAGTAGAAGCGGGCAAGCCCCGCCTCTTGTTCCGGTTGTGCTGTAGAACCGCTTGCATTATATTCCACCGATGGAATACATCGGTGAACTGGCCGCCTTATCCACCGCCTGTCTGTGGGCGCTCACTTCTATCTTCTTCACTGAAGCCGGAAAACTCGTTGGCTCGTTTTTTGTCAACCAGATCCGTCTGTTTTTTGCAGTCGCCATCTACCTGATTATCTCGCTTTTAACCACCGGGCAGTTCTTTCCGGCCAATATCAATCTGGAGCAGTTCCTCTGGCTGGCTGTCTCGGGCGTGGTGGGGCTGGTAATCGGCGACACCTGCGGTTTCAAGGCATTCGTGATGATCGGTCCGAGGCTGGCTACTCTGGTCTTTTCCTCGACACCTATCATGACCACGATAATTGCCTGGGTTTTCCTGGGCGAAAAACTTGCCTTTTGGGACATCCTCGGGATTTGCATAACCGTGGGGGGAATCACCTGGGTGGTGTCGGAGCGGAAATTCCGAAACGTAGCTAAAAACAATGTCCACAGCGGTCATCCCGATGCCGGTGGAATGGCCAAGGGGGTCATGTTCGCCCTGCTGGCCGGTCTGGGGCAGGCTTCAGGGTTGGTGCTGGCGAGGCAGGCGATGTTCAACTCCGGCGAGACGGTGACCGCTTTCGACGCCTCTTTCGTCCGCATGACGGTGGCGGTGGTGGTTATCTGGTTGATTTCTATGATGCGCGGACAGCTTCCCGATGCCTGGCGCGCCATGAAAAACGGGCGGGCCTTGCTTATGTCGCTGGGGGGAGCGATCGGGGGACCGTTTCTGGGAGTGTGGATGTCGCTGGTGGCCCTGGCTTATATCGCAACCGGTATTGCCGCTACGCTGAACTCACTCACGCCGGTGCTGGTGATTCCGATCGTTGTCCTGTACTACAAAGAAAAAGTCTCTGTGCGGGCGATGTTGGGGGCAATCGTGGCGGTGGCCGGAGTGGCGATGCTGTTTCTCACCTGATCCGGCGACT
>JAUXCD010000012.1 GCA_030619085.1 Candidatus Zixiibacteriota bacterium | reverse complement strand
CAGGCAAATAAGCACTTAAGCAAAAAAAAATGCTTGGCCGCCCATAAGCAAACCTTGAATAATAAGCGGTTAGCACATCTTGTCAAGCCAATTTTTGGAGTATCAACAAAAAAGCGGCAGAAAAGTTGCGAGCCAAAACCACTCCCGTTTCGATTATCTCGGTAGATTATTGACAGAAGTTGATGAAAATTGTTCTGATTTTATCCAATTCGGTCCGCCACCGAAGTACTCTCCCCTGTCAATTCGCAGGCGACTACCGCCGGAATAGAAAAAGCGGGAGACGAGGCTCGAACTCGCGACCAACAGCTTGGAAGGCTGTGACTCTACCAGCTGAGTTACTCCCGCTTATAGCGAAACATAACTTATCTCAAAAACCAACCCGACGCAAGGTGTTTTTTATATCCCCCCACCAGACAACACTTTAACCATACTGTGTGGCGTCACGGGCAGTCCGGGCGGCCTCAATTAAACAATGCCTGAAGGCGCTGAAGCGCCTCCTCGCAATCGGCCCGGGATACATCAAGATGGGTTACAAATCGAATCCTCTGAGCCCCGAACATCACCGCCTGCACGCCTACTTCAGCCATCTTGGCCAGCACGGTGGCGGCTGTTTCCGGCTCGGCGATATCAGCTAATATAATGTTGGTCTCCACGCGATCAAGATTGACCCGGAAAGGCCCCAGCCCGTCGAGGGTTTCGGCAATGAGCCGGGCATTGGCATGATCTTCGCTCAGGCGGCTGATGTTGTTTTCGACAGCATAGAGGCCGGCCGCGGCAATGATTCCAACCTGCCGCATACCTCCGCCGAAGAGCTTACGCTCACGCCGACAACGCGTTACAAACTCTTCACGGCCAAGAATCATCGAGCCGATTGGCGCCCCCATCCCCTTGGACAGACAGCACGCAACAGAGTCAAAACTCACTGTCAACTCGGCCAGAGACAGGCCGGTGGCAACATGGGCGTTCCAAATGCGGGCACCGTCCAGATGTAGAATCAGGCCGAATTCATCGCATACCTCGCGGACTTTGAGAACCTCGTCCTGGGGGAGGATAGTGCCGCCGTGCCGGTTATGGGTATTTTCCAACGTCACCAGTTTGGTTTCCGGTGTATGGATATTTACGGGACGGATATTGGCCCGCACCTGCTCAGCCGTCAGCATCCCCTTCTCGGTAGTGAGAAGATTAATCAGAAGGCCGGCATGGACCACGGGGCCGGCAGCCTCGTAATTGACAACATGGCATTCCCGTTCACAGAGCAACTCCCAGCCCGGTTGACTGTTAGCCTTCAGGCAAATCTGATTGGCCATCGTACCGGAAGGAACATAAAGCGATGCTTCTTTTTCGAATAGCTCAGCCACACGGGTTTCAAGTTTCTTAACGGTGGGGTCATCGCCAAAGACATCATCGCCAACTTCGGCGACCATCATCGCCTCTCGCATAGCTGGCGAGGGACGAGTCACGGTATCGGAACGTAAGTCGATTATTTTCATGACAGCAATATAGACAACTGGCGCCTTGCGCACAAGGGCCAGCCGCCTAGCGGCGGGAAGACATTGACATAAACACAGAAAAGGCCGCCCTCGGGGCGGCCTTAAAGAATTACTCCGGAGTTGATATTAGTCGGTCAAAGTCACCTTTTGCGCACGCGGACCGTGGTCCGTCTTAATAACCTCAAAAGACACGTCCTGACCCTCTTTGAGCGTTTTGAATCCGTCCATTCTGATGTCCTTATAATGCACGTAGACGCTCTCGTCCGGGCCCTCGCCGGAGATGAATCCCCAACCTTTGAGATCATTGAAATACTTGACTTTGCCTTTGGACATATAAGATCCTCCGAGTGGTTTGTGAGTTACCGCTCCGATTACACCATACGAATATTATACGTGAGAGACAACAGAAAATTGCAGAAAATCGTCGCGCTCAGATCACTTTTTCCAGAAGCATCATCGCCAGGCCGGACACCAGTGGCACACTCATATTGTCGTCGATTTTCAGTGATAGAAATTCGGTCACAGTGGCCACGACCGCCCCAAAAGCCGCAACCGGGAAGCCCAGGCCGGGCGTGAGGGCCGCCACGATCAGCGTCCCCAGAAGGCAACCCAGGGAACCCTCGATTGATTTGCGGCCAATGCGATGTCTTCCCCATCGGCGACCAATAATCGCGGCCAAGCTGTCGCCTACAACGATAAAAGCCAGTGCGGCAATGGCTATGGGCTTGTCGAATAACCCTATGGTTAAGCAGGCGGTACTAAGTATATATGTGGCACCGGTGAAATCACCGTCCATTTCATGTTTGCGGATCATGGGCGACATAATAGGACGGGCGAACTTGCGCCAGAAGGACCATTCTCGAAGACGCGAAATGTCTATAAGAATCATCAGGATGGCTATCGGGATCATGATAGCCAAAGCTTCACTCCGGCTTAGCTTCAGCACGTAATACCCACCCGGGATAACCAAAGCCCCCATATGGGTGGCCTTACGGGCCAGTTCCCGGGTGAAGCTGATTTGCTGGTCTACTTCCGACTCTTCGATTGTCATATGTCCTGTTCAATCCTGTAAGCCAGGGGCTTAAGATGAACGTCATAAAGCTGGCGAGAGAACTTCACATTATATCTGGAATATAGTCCATCCTTGAAGGCGGCTTTAATCTCATCGGCGTGCTGCCGCTTCAGAACAGGAGTGATTTTCATCTTGACCTGAAACTTGTCGGGTCGAGTATAGTGGTCGAGCACCTTGATGATATGGTAACCGTACTTGGTCTTTACCGGCCGCGTAACTTGACCCTCGGCGGCGCCGAAAGCCGCCTTGTAGAATTCCGGCTCAACATCTTCCGGCCCAATCTCCCCCAGATTGGCCAGGGATTCACGCATATCCGCGTCACCCGGATAGTACTGGCGGGCCAACTCCATGAAATCTATGCCGGACTGAGCCTGATCACGAAGGAACTCGCAGAAAACCGAGTCTTCGCACAGGATGTGCTGAACAACCATGGGTTTCCGGCCGGATTGCTTCTTCAGGTAATCCTCGTAATACTCATCGATGATGCTGTCCGATGGGGTCCATCCGACACTGGAACGGAGCGACTCAACAATCCCCCGTTTGGTATCATGCTCCCATGTCTGGCGCTGCTGCACAAACTCCGGCAGGGTATCTATTCCCACTTCCCGGGCTGCCTGGAGCCAGACGTACCACTCTGAGAGAGTTTCGAGAATGAGCCGTTTCATTTCGGCGTTGGTGTTGGCAACGTCGTAATTGTCACGATAACGCTGCTCCAGGGTCCTCATGCTGTACACCATAATCGTATCGACGTCATTGACAATGGCCGCCCACATGAACGGGTCCAGCACAAACACGTTGCCACCTATAATCTCGTCGTTGATGGTAAGCGATACTTCGAGTTGACTAAGCGAGTCTTTAATTTTCACACCGAGACTGTTGGCTTTTAGCGTCTTGAGGTTGTTGCGAGCCAACTGATACAACGGCTCGGAATACTCCGGCACACCTTCGTCGACTCGCTGTCCAACGTACACGATATGCCAGCCGTCGGCATCCTCATATGGCTGCGAGTATTGATCGGATTGCAGGGAGAAGGCAACGGAGTCAAAAGGATCGTAGTACAGTCCTCGCTTGGTCCAGCCCAGCATGCCGCCCCGTCTTCCGGTGAAGTCATCGTGAGAATATTCCTTGGCCACTGACGAAAATGACCGGTCCTTGCCCAGCAGACCGTGCACGGAGTAGGCGTAGTCCTTCAAGGCCTGTTTCAACTCCTCTTTGCCCATACCCCGGTATTTCAGCGAATCCGGCCCGGTTAGAAGCCCTTCGTACTTGAAGTTCATGACGGAAGTCAGAATCCGCTCGTCCATCCAGTACATACCCTGATTGGATTTAAAGTGTTCGACGACTTCCAGGGAGTCAACCGTCACCTTCTTGGAAGCCATCTCGTCGAAGAACAGCTTTATCAGAAGCTCGTTGCTGCGCGAGTCAAGTTTGCGTCTATCATCGGGATACTGACACAGATCGAGTTCCTGCGCCCGCAGACCTATGAGAGTGTCCACAACAATACTGTCAATGATCTCCCGGACAACATCCTTACGAATGATACCGCCGTAGGGCGCCAGTTCGCTGTGATACAGAGAATCATAGACCTGCCTCATGGACAGGCTGAAATCGCCGTCAGCCTGGACGACCACATAATCGAACTCATCAATGTTCTTTTCGGATATCAGATTGGGCCGGCAGCCAAATACGAGCAGGACGATAAACAGCAGGCCGACGGCAGAAATACTCAGTCTTCTCATAAACTCCTCAATACTTGATTTCGCTGACTTGCAACTTTATACGAACCAGAATCGAAAATAACTCTTTTTAAATGAAAATCAAGCAGTTGTGAGGGCGGTCGATTCTTCGGAGGTGTCCTGAGCGCGAGATCGACTCAAAGCCGCGGGTGAGAATAAAGGCATGTCCAGGTGAAACGTGGTTCCCTCACCCGGTGCTGAAGTCACTGAGACATTGAATCTCATGGCCGAGCAAATGCGGTGTACGACGGACAGGCCCAGACCGGTTCCCTGCCGCTTGGTGGAGAAAAACGGCTGGTAGATTCTTTTAATGTCTTCGGTGGAAATACCGCCGCCGGTGTCGCGGATACACAGTTCCACGGCATTGTTCTCGCGATTGACAGTCACCCTGAAAACCACTTCTCCCCCGTCCGGCCCAATTGCCTCGCAAGCATTTACGGAAAGATTAAGAAGTACCTGTTTGAGTAGATCATCGTCACCAATGACATATACAAATGATTCGTCACTTTCAATACCGATGCCGATACCGCGGTGGTAGGAGTCATGGTGCACCAAGATATCTATCACCTCACTGAGCAAATGGCACAACTCCACCTTATTATAGGCCGGTCGGTCTATTCGGGCATATGACAGGAATTCACTCAGGATTTTGCTCAGCCGGTGTGATTCTTTGACGATCAGGGTCATCAGTTTGGCGTTCTGGCCGTCGAGCCGCAGTTCCTGCTTGAGTACTTCCACCGACCCGGAAATGGAAGCCAGCGGGTTACGTATTTCATGTGCAATGGAGGCGGAGAGTTCACCGATGGCAGCCAGACGGTCAGCTGTTCGCGCCTTGGCCTCCAGTGCCTTGGCTTCGGTCAAATCGGAGAAAATGGCGATCACGCCCCTGAGGATGTGTGCGTCCTCGGTCAGAATCGAGGTTGACAGACCAAGTGGCAGGCCGACCTGTTTGTCGTTAATGATAGTAATCTCGCGGCGCGGATACTGGATATTGGACTTGATGCCGTCCATCAGGCTTTCGGCCAACTCCGGCATGCGCTCGGCAAAGACTTCGCAGCAGGCCATCCCTTTGACATCCTCCTCCCGGTAGCCGAGGATGCGTTCGGCCGCGCGGTTGAAGTAAATCAATGACCCCTGGGCATCTATGGTCAGCAGACCGGAGCTTACATGGCGCAGAATGTCGTCGGTTTCCAGGCGGGCTTTCTTCAGCGCCTGCGAGGCAACGGCCAATTCCCGATTCTGCAGTTTCAGCTTCTGGGCCAGATAGCCAGAGATGAAGGCCACCAGGTAGAAAATAAGAATATGTAGAAAGACGGAATAGAATACGTTGTCCTCGCCGAGGAATACGGTCTTCAGCGCCTGCACCGAAAGGGTCGGATGACCGCTGTTGACCAGACCCAGCCAGATTATGAACGCATACCCCACCGAAACCAGCGAGGCCATCAGCAGTGTACCGACCAGACCGTAAGCAAGGGCCGCCGATACGATGGTGAGAATAAACAGGGCCGAAAACGGCGAATTGACGTTTCCGGTGGCGTAGATGATGCCCGCTTCAATAAGTATCTCAAAGAGAAACTGCAGACCGATGACCGACGAAGTTACATTAGTCAGCTTGAGACGATGGTCAAAGGCCAGCAGAAGCGTAAAGCACAGGGTCAGTGCCGCGTAGAGAATAAACTCCAGGCGCAGGAAACTGGGATATCGCATCCAGAGAACCACGACCGCAAACAGGATGACAAACGAGGCCAGTCGCAGCGGGATAAACCATCCCAGTTTTTTTAGGCGTTCACTTCGTTTCATAACATAAACGGCGCCCGAGGGCGCCGCTTACCTTAGTCATTTCCACCCGGGGTGGTATGGTTTGAGTACCAACAAGTTTAGATCTTACCAATAATATCAAACATAGGCAGATACATGGCGATCAGGATACCACCGATAACCACACCCATCACCACGATGATGATCGGTTCGATCACCGAGGTCAGGGCTGTTACGGCGTCATCCACCTCATCGTCATAGAAATCGGCGATTTTCGACAACATGTCGTCGAGACCGCCGGTCTTCTCACCAACCGAGATCATCTGCGTCACCATCGGCGGGAACACACCCGATTCCTTCAACGGACCGGTGATTGTGTCACCCTCGGCGATAGCCACGACCGATTTGTTGATGGCGTTGGCTATAACCAGGTTGCCGGAAGTCTTGGCTGTGATCTCCAGCGCTTCAAGAATCGAGACACCCGAAGACAGCAGGGTACCCAGTGTACGCGTGAACCGGGCGACCGAAGACTTGCGCACGAGGTTCCCGAGAATCGGCATGACCAGCAACATCTTGTCATAAGTCAGAGCACCTGAGGGAGTCTTCTTCCACCACATACCGACTACAATCAGACCGATAGTCCCGAAAAAGAGATAGACGATGTTGGCCTGGAGGAAGTGTGAAATTTGCAACACCACCACCGTCGGCATCGGCAGACCGGCTTTCAGGCCGCCGAACATCTTGGCGAAGACCGGCACGATGAAGGCCAACATACCGACCGACACCAGCGTGGCCACGATCGCCACCACCGTCGGATAAACCATCGCTCCCTTAACCTTGCGTACCAGTTTGTCCGCCTTTTCCCGGTAACTGGCCAGACGCATCAAAATGGCATCGAGCGCACCACCGACCTCACCGGCCTCGACCATATTGGTATACAGCGAGTCGAAGACCTTGGGATGACGCGAAAGCGCGTCGGACAGGGTGGCACCACCCTGAACACCGTCTTTCACCTGTAAGACGATCTTGGCCATCTCTTTGTTCTCCGACTGGGCGGCCAGGATTTCCAGACACTGCACCATAGGCAAACCGGCGCCGATCATGGTGGCAAACTGCCGCGTGAACCGCGAGATGTCGATCTTCTTGATGCCGGTGCCAAATCTGATTTGTATATCCGGTGCCTTCTTGGAGATCGAAGTGACGAAAATGCGGTTTTGCCGAAGCACCCGCTCCACGTCCGCCTTCGTCTTAGCTTTCAGCTGACCCTGAACGGCTGCCCCCGCAAGGGTCTTGCCTTTATAATCGAATACTGCCATTGCCTGTTTCCTCTATCAAAAGGCTTATGAAAATGCCGGAGTCTTATGGCGTGAAAGCATCTCGGATAGCTCCTGGGTATTGCCGCTGTAGTTCATAGCGTCATTGATCGCAATCTTGCTGGACTCGTAGAGCTCCGCCAGAGACTGGTTCATAGTTTTCATGCCATATTTCTGTCCGGACTGAATCATCGAATACAACTGATGGATCTTGTCGTCGCGGATGAGCGCCCTGATGGCCGGGGTGGCAATCATGATCTCCATGGCTACCGTGCGTCCGCCACCGATCTTCGGAATCAGCGTCTGCGAAACGATAGCCTGCAGCGAGAACGACAGCGATACACGGATCTGCTCCTGCTGATTGGTCGGGAAAGAATCAACGATACGGTTGATTGATTCCGCGGCTGAGTTGGTGTGCAGGGTGGCAAAGGCCAGATGACCCGTCTCGGAGATCGACAGTGCCGCTTCGATCGTCTCCAGATCGCGCATCTCACCGATCAGAACAACGTCGGGGTCCTCACGAAGCGCATACTTCAGTGCCGTGGCAAAGGAGTTGGTATCGGAGTAGACTTCGCGCTGGTTCACCAGCGCCTTCTGATGGCGATGAAGATACTCAATGGGATCCTCGACCGTGATAATATGCACGGCACGCTCTTTGTTTATTTTGTCAATAATAGATGCCAGGGTTGTTGACTTGCCCGAACCGGTCGGACCGGTCACCAGAATGAGACCGCGCGGGAGGTTCGCGAATTCGGCGATGACTTTGGGTAGACCCAGTTGCTCGAACGTCAGAATCTCATACGGAATCTGGCGTAAGACAACGGCGACATTGCCGCGCTGCATGAACAGGTTGCAGCGGAAGCGGCTCATTTGTTCGATTCCGAAAGAGAAGTCGAGTTCCGAGTTCTGCTCGAACTTCATTTTCTGTTTTTCATTGAGCATGGAGTAGGCAAGTTTCTTGGTCTGTTCGCTGTTCAAAACATCGTGCTTTGTTCTCTGCAGCTTACCGTCCACCCTGATCACTGGTGGTGAGCCCACCGTCAGGTGCAAATCGGATGCATTCATGCCAACCATTTCTTCCAACATTTCACGCAAACTCGCCATATATCACTCCATTGCCCGTAACCAGGTATTTGTTCTTTTGCAGTTGTCTTTATGATTATCGGTATTCCGGGGCGAATCTTGACCCGATTTTTTCCTATACCGGAATGCAAGTCGCTGAAAATAATGGGTTTACGGAACGGACACTACTGCGAGGCGGTCACTGCGAACAATTCATCGATAGAGATTATGCCGTTTTTCATTTTCTCCACGGCGCACATCCGCAGGCCGTACATGCCTTCTTTCAGCGCCTGCTCTCTTATCTCGGTATCGGAGGCCTTGCTGAGAATCAGATTCTCGATCGCCGGGCTAATTGGCATAACCTCGAAGATGCCGGTTCGGCCGGATTTTCCGGTGTTGTTGCACTGGGAGCAGCCTTCGCCACGGAAGGCGCGAACATTCTTGAGCAGTTCATCGGGAACATTGAGGCTTTCCACCTGCTCGCGGGTGAGGTTCACTTCTTTTTTGCAGTTCTGACAGATTTTGCGAACCATACGCTGAGCCATAATCAACTTTGTAGCCGAGGCCACCAGGTAGAACGGCACATCCATATCGATAAGACGGTTGATCGACGACGGGGCATCATTGGTATGCAACGTGGAAAAGACGAGATGGCCGGTTAGAGCGGCTCGAATGGCAATCTCCGCTGTCTCGCCATCACGAATCTCACCAACCATGATGATGTCGGGGTCCTGTCGCAAAAAGGAGCGCAGGGCCGAGGCGAAAGTCAGCCCGATGTCGGATTTGACCGCCACCTGATTGATGCCTTCGAAGTTGAACTCAACCGGATCCTCAGCGGTCATGATGTTGACATCGACCGTGTTAATCTGCTTGAGGGCCGAGTACAGGGTGGTCGTTTTACCCGAACCGGTCGGCCCGGTCACCAGAATAATGCCGAACGGAAGGCGAATCTTCTGATTGAATTTGGCCAGGTCCTGTTCCCGAAAGCCGAGCGCCGTCAGGTCCACCTGAAGGGCCAGCGGATCGAGAATTCGCATCACCACTTTTTCCCCGAAGATTGTCGGCAGGACCGACACTCGCAAATCAACCGTGCGGCCGGTGATCTTGACCTTTATGCGGCCGTCCTGGGGCAAACGCCGTTCGGAGATGTCCAGTTCAGCCATGATCTTGATACGGGAAACGATGGCCGACCGGTACTTGAAAGGCAGCGGGGCCATCTCGCTCAGTTCACCATCGTTGCGGTAGCGCACACGTATGCGCTTTTCGTACGTCTCGAGGTGAATATCGGAAGCATTCATGCGAATGGCGTCACTGATGATTGAGTCCACCAGCTTGACCAGCGGTTTGTCCTGAATGGCCGAGAGCAGGTCCGTTTCACTGGGGCCCTCTTCCTGAGAAACCACTTCCAGGTCAGGGTCATCTTCGAGCCCCTTGACAATTTCGGAGAAGCCGCCGCTGTCGGCGTAATAAGACTCGATAGCCTTTTCAATAGCCTTTTCCGGCGAGATCACCGGCTGGATAGTCAGACCGGTAATGAATTTGAGGGCGTCAAGAACATAGATATTGTTCGGATCACTGATTGCGACCAGGAGGGTTTTGTTGAGTTTGGAAACGGAGATGACCTTGAACTTGCGCGCGATATCCAGCGGAATCAGCTTAACCACCTCGGGGTTGAGCTCAATGTCGCCCAGACGGAGAGCCCCGATCTTGAGGTGCTTTCCGATGAAGTTGGACACCTCATCCTCGGACTCGATCGCGCCCAGTTGCACCAGGACGGTTTCGAGTTTTTCTTTTTTCTCTTCGCAGACAGCGAGAGCTTTATCCAATTGTTCCTGGTTGATTTTGCCGGCTTTAACCAGCACGGCTCCAAGTTCAGAAGGCATCTCGACCTAATCCATATTTATAGTTTCCAAAAACTGCCAAGGTGTGACTCGCATTAAGCCCGGGGAGCCTAGTCCTGAAAGATATCGTCCAGCTTATCCTGGGCCATCGTGGCGAAATCCGTGCTGATGCCCGGCTTGGGACCAGACTCAGAATCCTTCTTTATCTTGTCAAAGACTTTGGCCAGTTCAATAGCGGTCTCTTTAGCATACAGGCGAACCATGCCAATCGTGGTGCGGTCATCGAAAATAACCACCAGGATCGAGCGCTCGCCAACCAGCGACATATGGATATGGTCCTTCTTGCCCTGATGGAACAGTACCGAGAATTCCGTTTCTCCCACCAGGCGGGCAATTTCTTTGGTCGAGGCAAACGACCCTGCCATCAAGGCCGCCAGAGCCGTGGTGTCGAGTGAATGAGTGAACCCCTGGCGGGTCGTCAAGTGACCGTCCTTATCCACCAGGAGGGCGCACTTCGCCTCGCATCCTTTCAACATCTTCGATATGAGAGACTCAATCTGGTTGATCTCTTCTTCGTATATAATCAGGTTGTCGTCCGACATCTCCACCTCCTGGATGGCTATTTAATTCCGAATAATCTTTTAAAGAAACCGCGTTTCTTGTAACTACCACGACGTTTCAATGAAGGCGCCATAACCGGTCGGGATGTATCCTCGTCCTCACCGTTTCCGGTCCCGGCACTCTGAATGGCATTGCGTTCAATCGGTGCACTGGAAGAATCAACCGTTGCGGCGGGCGTGAACCCGGCTGCCGACGGTTTCCTTTCGTGGTGTTCCTCGGCGTGACTGCCAGGGAAAGGACGGTACTGTTCGGGCGTCTCCTGCGGCTTTGATGCCGCGGCGGGCGGCGCTGAAACCGCCACTGACGACGGAGCGCTATCTCCGGACGAAGGCTGGGTGGCGGCCACCGGCGTAGCCTGCGGGGCTGTCGTCGGCTGGCTTGCAACCGGCTGAGCTATCGCGGCCGGTCGCGGTCTGGATCCGCTACTGGACTTAGCCTTGTCCAGGACGATTTTGATGATCAG
Organism: Candidatus Zixiibacteriota bacterium; assembly: GCA_030619085.1. Lineage (GTDB taxonomy): Bacteria > Zixibacteria > MSB-5A5 > GN15 > FEB-12 > JAUXCD01. The sequence continues at coordinate 13,326 of JAUXCD010000012.1, read as the reverse complement.
CTTAAGGGTGTCGAACACCCCGTTGCCGATAGTGGCTGAGGCCTCGAAATACGGCCAGCCGCGCGGGTTAAGTCTGGCCTCCAGTTCCTCGACGGTCATGATGCCCGGAAGGTCCCGCTTATTATACTGGATGACCATGGGGAGCTCATCAATATTGTATCCGTATTCCCTGAGATTTTCTTCGAGGTTAGTCAGAGATTCTATGTTCTCGGCCATTTTGTCCGGCTGACTGTCAGCGACAAATACCAGGCCGTCAACCCCACGGAGTACGAGTTTCCGGGTGGCGTTATAGTACACCTGTCCGGGAACGGTATAAAGCTGGAACTTGGCGGCCAGACCGTTGATGTTGCCAATATTTATTGGCAGGAAATCAAAGTAGAGAGTTCGGTCCGCCTCGGTCGCCAGCGATATCAGGTTTCCCCGAGTGGTCTGCGGCACCTTCGAGTGGATGTACTGAAGGTTAGTGGTCTTGCCCGAAAGTCCGGGACCATAGTAGACAATCTTGCAGCACACCTCACGGGACGAGTAGTTAATCGATACCATTGTTGCAACCTACAGTTTCTGTCAATTAACTGGCAATACTCAACTTGCCGATAGCGTTCTTGATCTCAAGACGAATCAAGCCGATGTTGACGTCTTTTTCGGTCGTGACGACCAGAATTCCGATGTCGGCATCGGAGAAAAACAACTTGGCATCATCCGCCTCAATCGTCACCTGTTTGAGCGGATTGGCCTCAAGGCGATCAAGCGACTTCTGAATATTGGAGGTGATCGATGCCGCCAGGGCACCAATCGTATCACCTTCAAAAGCAGCTTCCAGATCGGCGGCGATGACTATTCCGTCTTTACCGACCACCATCGATCCGGTGATACCAGTCGTCTTGTTGAGTTCACTGAGTACTTGATACATATGTTTTCTCCACATTAGCGGCGGCGTTGTCGCCGTAACGTTCCGTCATATACTTCTTCACGATATCCATACCCTGGTTGACGCGGATGTTAAGCAAATCATCACCACGACGCTCGGCCATGACCATCAGACAAATGCCATTGTCGCGAACCAGAATGACACGGTTAGTCGCCATGATAAGATCCATTTTCTCCGACACTCCCAGGCCGCTACGGTCCAGAACCGTCTGTGCATTTTCGAAAAACAGCATAGAGTAGGGCGCGTAGTCGGCGGCGTCCATGTCGCCACGGGCAAACCGGGACAAAAGCAACCCTTCGGCATCTACCAGCGTGACCAGTTGTACCGACGCGTCTTCGCCCACGTGGCGGGTGGCCAGGTCAAAACCGTTTACTTCCTTCACTGTGTTTTTTGAATCACCGGTGGGCCGCCTGTTCTGAGTCGGTTTCGGTCGCGGCGGAGGCGGAGGTCGATATCCCCGCTCTTTTGAGGCTACTAATGAGACCGGGCCGGTTTCCTGGTGCGGCTCCGCCGTGGGCGGAGCGTCCGACCGGACCGGTTCGGCAAGCCGCTGCGGTCGACGCTCGAACCGATAGAGCAGCCGGATAAGCGGCATCAGAATAAACGGAGCCGCGGCAATATGTAAAAAGACGGCCGGCAGGTAGCTGAACATGCCAAGGATCAGTGATACCGTAAGCTGCATCGAATACATGACCGTGATCAACAGTCCGAAAAGCACACCGATACCGAAGCGATACAGCAGGCAGACTCCGGAGATCTGGAGCAGTTGCCACAGGGATGCCCGGCGGTTGAAAAGAAAGATGACCAACCCGTAGAAAACAAATTCGTAAGCCATACCCCGGAACGATGCCTGGCCCAACCGGAACCCAAACTGCTCGGGAAACACAATCATCGGAACGATCATTACCAGCAGCGACAAAAGCAGGATCTGGCGAGTGACACGACCGGGAACTTGCATAATTTATTCCTTACTTCGTAAACATTCCAAACAGATTATCAATCTTCATTCTGATCGAACCGAGATTCGCGCGTGTATTGGCTACGAACACGAAGATGCCTTTCTCTGAATGCACCTGGTAAAAGATGCCGCCCCCGGCCTCAATCAGGATTGTCCCCACCTTGCCGAACGAATTCTTGACCAGTTCGCGGCTGAGATGTTCACTCACGTCCGCCATGCAGGCTCCGCACATAGTGACGTCCAGTTTGGACGTCCACTGGGAGTCAACCACCAGACCCTCGCGCTTCATAAACAGGGCACCGTCAATACCGGCCACCGCCACCGCCCGCTCGATAATTTCTCTCGGCTCCAACGCTTTCTGAGGTTCTGGTACCACCGGTCCAACTGGCGTGGGTTCCGACTCATCGGTAGCTTCATGCGATTGCGGTGTATCCATGGCGGCCACCTGCTCGGCAGGCAACTTCTGGGCGATATCCAGCAGCTTGGTGATTCGTTGGTTATTAGGGTCGAACTGGTGAAGTCTTTTCAATATCTTGATTGCCGGATTAAACTCGCCTCGATAGATGTGCACCTCGGCCTGAAGCAAATCGACAGCCCTGGTATGACCGTCAATCTCGGAGGCCCGCTTGACCTCGATCTCAGCCCAATCGTACAGCCCACGGTCGAGATTGATCTTGGCCATGACCAGATGAGCCGAGCCATACGAAGGATGTACGCGCAACCCGTTCTTACAGATTCGGAACGACTTATCCAAATCCCCCTTTTTGCGGTAGGCTTCAGCCAGAGCCGCAAAGATCTGGGAATTGGGATCCCGATCCAGAATCTGCTGGCACTTTTCTATTCTTTCGTCTATGTCCGGTGTATTTAACACTTTGCTCTCGGTAACTTATTAGAAGGTAACCAAATCCGCGTCGGATAGTTTCCTACGAGTTGTAAAGAAATATCTTTCATGAGGTTATGTCAACCTAAAATAATTCCTCAACTCAAGATACGCTTGGTCTCAAAAATCCCGTAAAGGAACAATCCAAGGGCAACAACCACCAGCGCCGGAACGACATACGCCGGCAAACTGATAATTTCAAAGGCCACACAAAGATTGACGATCTGGCTGGCGGCAAAAATGATAAAGCCGAGAATGAGAATCTGCCAGCTCTTGCTCATCTGTCCTCCGCGAACCAATTCGAAGATCTTGATGCTGCCAACCGCGCACGCAATGGCGATAAGGAGAATGAACGCGTTAAGCAACGTGGGTGGGCTGGTTATCACGGCAAAATTTGCGGCCTGGGCCGTTGCACCGGCGACGACTACCAGCAAAATCGCTATGGAGAAAATTCGTTTCATCTTTTAACCTCGTATCATCTTGACGACTTTGTCAGCTCTCTTAATGGTCTTATAGAAATTCTCTTCGATACTGTAGCGTTTAACTAATTCACGCCTGATCGCGAGCGGCTCGGCAATCTCTTTCTTCACCTTGGTGACGACGTCCCTGAACGGCCCCACCCCGACCAGCTGGAAGACATACTCGAGCTGTTCGGCGAGCATGCTCTCCAGGCCGCTCATGAGACTGTAGTAACGAATGCTGACCGGCTGCGATCTGACGGTGTTGAGAAACTTTTCGAACGACGGGGCCAGCTCCGAGTTTGGTTCGGCGCCAGAAAAATAAACCTGCAGGCCAGTCCGGTACTGGGCGGCAAACGACGGGAAGCGACCGTTCTCCTCACCCAGAATTTCCTCGACGATGGAGCGTATCTTGAAGAAGCAGCGATTGTAGAGATCGAAGACGATTCGCAGAACGACCTCTTCTTCGTCCTCCTTATCGGCAGCGGCTTCCTCTTTCTTGCCTACCACCTCAACCAGCTTCTGAACGATCAGACGATAGAGGGCGCGGTAGGTGACAAACTCACCCATCGGCGAGAGAGCAATCAGTTCGGGCAGAGTGTGCTCGCCATCGATGAGGGCCATAATCCTGAATTCATCGACCGACATAAGTATCTCTTCGCTCTTGGTCTTCGGCCGTTTGGACACGGCGATCACGACGTCGTCCGGAGGAAGGATCTTCTGTATCTCCATCCATTCATCGATACGTCTGGTTCCTTCCATGATCACGGTCATGGTGTTGAGCTCGATAGTGAACGGGGCGTCTTTCGGGCCGGCACTTTCGTGGAATACGAAATCACCCTCGGGCCACGAGAAGAGATTGTAGACGATCTCTTCTATCTGCATGCGAAGGCATTCAGTGATCTCTTCTTTCTCAAAGATCTTCATATCCACCAGCGTCGTACCCAGTTGCCGACCGGTCTGCTTGTGCAGCGTAATGGCGCGTTCCAGGTCAGCCTTGGATATTTTTCCCCGCTTCAGGAGCATATTGCCCAGAAGATCCTCCGAAGAGTTGACCGACGATGCGAAGATAATGTTGCCATCTTTGAAGTACACTTCTTTCTGACGGCTGGTCGTTTTCAATTCCAGCAAACCGGTTTTCTTCCCGGTCGCCAGAAGCTGCAGTATATCCGAAAATGATACTGTCTTCAGGTTCCCTGACAGGCCCATAAGAGTCCCTAATCCCTGTTAAATTGTGCCATATCCCCGACTTCGACGAGGGTTATTCATTAATATGATTATCGGGAATTGAAGAGTATATCTTAATTATAAATTGGTGTCAGCGGCAGGGGTTAATGTCCGGTCCGGCGGCGGAATTGGGATGAATCCGAACGGCGCCTTCTAGATTGAGGTCGTACGGACGGGTTTCGGCAACCGTTTGCCACCAGAGGTCACCGGATACCTTTCGGGAGCTGCTCCTCTGTTCAATGCCTGAACAGATAACATGGGAAAACCGGACGCCGCCGAAAAGGTCATTGGAGACCGATCCGACCGGCGGCTTTCCCCCGACAACAGCGAGTATGTGTTCGGGATTGCGTGGCAAGGTCAGGCTCCGGTCCGTCCAGCCGGACGCGAAAATAACGGTTGAGGAGTCAAAGACAGCCACTAACTCGTCCCCGGAAAGATAGTAGCCCGGCCGCACCGGTTCTTCTGTTAATCGGCCGAAAGGCACCAAATCGACGCCGACGCTGCCGGGATACATAGCCATAACATCAGCAAAACTATGGCGACTGCTCCGGCGAACATACAGCGACGTGGCGTTATATCGGTCTGCCGTTCGCAACAGATCATCAATAGCGTCATACTGGCACGACAGCACGAAAATCGAGGTGAGGCGCTCGATACCGAGTTGCTGCAGGAGCGGGTCGATGATTTTCTCATCGAGAAGATATTCACGGCCAATCAGGTCGGTAACCACCAAATCGGCAGTCGAGGCATTGGAGATTCGCAAAACACCGGCGATACCACCCGGGACGCGACAGGCAATGATCTCCGGCTGTCTTTCTTCCAACCAGGTCCCGCCGACACCGGCCAGCAGCATAAGATTGACAGCCACCAGCGCTGATATCGCCACCACCCGCCTCAGAGTTTTCCGCCTGACGGAAAGGTAAACCAGCACGAACAACAGGTAGATGATCATCACCGCGCCTACCGGAATGTCGCCAGTTGTGATGACGGGTGCGGCAGTGCCGCCGAGATGGCGCAGCAACCATAGGATGAGTTCCAGCAGGACGTTGAGAAGCGAACCGGTGAACAAACCCAGAAGCGGCAGAATCAGATCGGCGGTCAGCACCACCAGAATGCCCACCACCGCCAGCGACACCAGCGGCACGATAATCAGGTTGGCCAACACGGAGATCACCGCCACCCGATGAAAATACAAAGCTACCAATGGCACCGAACAGGCCTGGGCGACTATCGATACCAGTAGAGGAAAGACCAGCCAGCGGTACCATCTCCGGCTGTGAAAGCGGCTGAAAAGAGCACTGAGACGCGGCAGGAAAAAGATCAACCCCCAGGCGGTCACGAAGGATAACTGGAAACCCACGTTGAACAGGTGCGTTGGGTCGTACAGCAGGATAATCAAGGCCGTCAGGGCGATGATATTGTTGAGATCATACCGTCGCTCCAGTATCCCGGCCAGCAACACCAGGCTGGCCATCACGGAGGCGCGCATGACGGATGGTTCGTTGTATGACAGCAGGGCGAACAAAAACACACAGGCCATCAGAACCAGCGCACGGCGACGCCGAGGCAGTCGCAACGGACGCAGAACCACCCAGAAAAACAGCAGTATCATAGCGACATTGGAACCGGACACGGCCAGCAGATGAAGGGTGCCGGAATCGCGAAACCAGGTGTAGACATCGGCCGGTATGTCCCGGGTCTCCCCTATCAAAAAACCCGAGGCCAGGGCCGCCGACCGCGGCGAGAGATTCCTTTTCAGACTGGACCTGATCTGTGCCCGAAGATCGTCGACCGAGGCCAGGAGACGGCTGCGATCGGCGACGCTCACACGCACATCGAGAAGCGTAGGCAGATAGACGATGCCGAACAAACCTTTCAGATGCAGATAGCGGCGGTAATCAAATCCTCCGATGTTTCGCCCGCCCCGCACCGGGTAAATGCGTCCGAAGAATTCCAGACGGTCGCCGCTCTGCAGAGCGGTAGTAGTGTCTGAAAGCTTGAGGAGGATCCGCCCCTGCACTGGCACCATCCGGTCAGCCCCGAGAGAATCGAGTGAAATAGCGATTTCGGTGCCACTTTCTTTCACCAGTGGCCAGCCGGCGACCCGGCCGAAAATATGGTAGCGTGCGTCGTCGACTACGATTTTTGAGAGATGACGCGGCCCGATGCCGTGCATTCTGGCGGTGTAGTGGAAAGCGGAAAAAAACAGAAAGGCTATCGCCAGAGCTAAAGCGGGTTTGGTCCGGTCGCCGGTTTTGAGCATAAGGGCACCGGACAGAAAGAACAGCAGACAGCCCAGCAGCAATATCCATGCGGGCAAACGGATATTGTCAGCCAGCACAATACCTGCAAGCGTGAACACCAGCACAAACAGGCTGGGATATTTGCGAAGCAACTACCTCCCCCTATTTCCGTCGGAATAGAATCCTCCCAATACGACTAATCTCAGGCACTCGGAAAATAAAACATAACATCGCGTAAAGCAACATCATCGCCAAAGCCGGAACCACGAGATCCATTATGCGCTCGGCCAGCACGCCATCGACGATCACCGGTACGGGGACCATCCTGGCGATATAGCAGGCCAAAGCGGCGGCTATGGCAATTCGCGTGGTGTTCAGCGCCAGGGCGCCCCACGGCACGCGCACTCCTTTCCCGGGAAGGAAAACCAGCAGCAAAGCGCAGTTGAGCACACCGGCTATCGACGTTGCCGCCGCCAGACCGGCGAAATTGAGAATCTTTATGAAAGGATAATACAGAGCGATATTCACGGCCACCGTGATGATGGAGATTTTCATCGGCAGCCGCGAATCGTTGTTGGCATAGTAAAACGGCACAATTACCCGCACAGTGGCAAATCCTACCAAACCGTAGGAATAGTGCAACAAGGCCAGGTAAGTGTTGTTGGCATCAACCTGCGAGAAGGCACCCCACTGGTAAATCACCTGGACAATCTCATGCCCCATCAGGGCCAGGACAAAAGCCGACGGTATCAGGATGAAAAGATTGAGACTCATCGATTCGTAGAATGTCCGCCGCAGCCCCTCGGTATCTTTCGACGCCACCATCTCGGACACTCTCGGCAGTGCCACCGTTCCCAGAGCGACCGCGAATACGCCCATAGGGAAATGCATCAGGCGGTAGGAATAGTTCAGATAAGATATCGAGCCTTCCATAAGAAACGACGCCAGCAGGGTGCTGATGAGTATGTTGATGCGTCCGGCCGACAGCCCGATAATCATCGGCGTCACCAGTTTGATCACCTGTCTAAGGCCGTCATCGAACAGGTTGAAGGCCAATCGAAACCGGAAGCCTATTTTTCTCAGCAGGGGCAATTGAATGCCCAACTGCCCCAGACCACCGACTATTACGCCCAGGGCCAGGGCATAGACCGGTTGATCGAAACTTCCAAACAGCAGCACCACGGTGACTATCATGCCCAGGTTAAACATGGCTGACGACAGGGCCGGTATTCCGAATCGCCCGAAGGAGTTTAAAATCCCCATCACCAGCGCCGAGATAGAAACCGTTAGCAGGTAGAACATCATAATTCGGGTCAGGCGCACCGTCAGGTCAAACTTCTCGGGGATGGCGGTGAAGCCGTTGGCAGTGATATAGATAATGGCCGGGGCGGCGATTATACCCAGCACCACGATCAGGCCGACTACGGCCAGGATCAAAGTCAGAACCAGCGAGGCCAAAGTAAATGCCTCTTCATCGGATCCGGTTACCAGCTTTTTTTTGAAGACAGAGACAAAAGCGACCGACAAAGCTCCCTCGGCAAACATATCCCTGAGTAGATTGGGGACCCTGAAGGCAGTTACAAAGGCATCGGTGGCCATGCCGGCCCCGAAGAAATAGGCCATAACCTGTTCTCTGACAAGGCCCAAGATGCGGGAAAAGGCGGTCGCTGAAGAAACAACGCCGGTTGAGCCAATCAGGGAACCACTTTTTACTTTGCTTGTTGACAAATTAAATCTGCCCATTATATTGTGGGTCGTCTTTGAACAAGGATATTGAAAGGAACGGACATTGCCAAATCATAAATCTTGTGCCAAACGGATGAAGACTTCCGAGAAGGAGCGTATTCGCAATCGCGCTTTTCGCACCACCTTGCGGGTGGCCATTAAAGAACTCCGCAGCGAGACCAACAAAGAAGAAGCGACCAAGAAGTACCATAGTGTCGCCCAGATTCTGGACAAGGCCGCCTCTTACCATCTCATCCACCGGAAAAACGCTGATCGTAACAAGTCTCGTCTGGCTCATTTTGTGAATCGACTCCCGTAGATTCTCTTTCGGCGTTACCGACAAATTTCCAGCCTCGCGAGAACATAAATCGCGGGGCTTTTGCGTATCCTCTATCTCCCAAATGTCCGACTCGCGCCCGGCGATCCCTCTTTCGGTTCGCACCGGGATCTGCTCAGAAATAGAAAGCTATCTCGTTACAGTAGACGGTTCAACTAATTTTTGGAGTCTCCCCCGCGTGGCCGACAGATGACGAAAAAAAGGCGGAATGGAACTATCCCGCCTTCAGATCATTATGTGAGTCCTGATTATTCCACGCAACCGGCCTGGGGTGGCGATCCAGTCTGGAAGTAATACGAGACCAGATAGGTGATATCGCTAATATCGATTTCGCACGAGGCATCAACATCAGCCGAGTTCATACTCACCGGTACCGGTCCGCCGCCGAAGACATAATCTATCAGGTACACCAGGTCGGTGATATCGACAATTCCCGAACCGTCCACATCGCCGTTGACTTCAATCACCGCCGCCTCACCGAATAACTGCTTGGCGTGCGAAATCACCGCTTCAGCCGTGGCATCGGTCAGGAAATACAGCGGGAAGGTCAGGTACACCCTGATTCCATTAGGCGTTTCGTACACGACGCCGCAGGGTTCGCCCTCGAAAGCCGGGTCATCAATGAACGAATCCCAGGTGTAAATGACGGTCGCGCCGGGGCGGACATCGATCTTGGCCGTATTGGGAAGACTGCCGAAAGGATTGGTCTGGTCAATGACAACCGAGGGCCAGCCAGCCAGGCCAGTAGCACCGGCAAAATCAAAGGCCGAATTTTGCGTATAGCCAGCAATACCGAAATCGGTATAGAGAAAGTGCTCCGATTCGACGGGCGAGGCGGTCCAGTTCCAGATTGTGTTAAAGCCGCAGATGAATATGTTTCCCGTCCAGCCGGAGTACCATCGTAGCGTATCCTCGCTGTCATGAATCACCTTGGGGCTGAGGTCATCGTCAATCCAGAAAATGGATGAAAACTGCCCGGCCATACTTCTGGTCAGGCGGTCGCCCCAGTTGATTTCTGTTAGAGTGTATGGCGTCTGTCCGAACAGGCTGTCAAACATCAACTCCTGCTCTTCCTGAGACGGAAGCGGATTTCCGGTCGAGGTTTCATCGGCCAGGAGAATCCCGCCATCAAAGGTTGCGGCATAACTGTTGACCTCTTCGGAATACTCTGACTGGTAACCGTCGAAATCAACAGCGGATATCTTGTATCTATAATTGGTCTGACCTTCGACCTGGGTGTCAACGAAGTACGATTCCTGGAGGTTCTCCTGATAGAGGATGAACGTCAGGCCGCTGATGCTCCTATAAAGCTGATAGCCGCGAAGGTCACCTTCGGGATTGTCGGCCCAGTCGAGAATGATCTGGTTAAAATCGGGTTCGGCCACGACTTCTTGCGGCGGCCGCGGCACAACCAGCGGCATCTCACTGCCTTCGACGTAATGCAGGGCGGGATAACCACCGACCAGATCGCCCAGCACCATAAAGTAATAGAGCACCCCTTCGGTCAATCCATCGACAACCCACGAACAGTTGCCATAGGGGATAACCACGGAATGGGTGTAGTCACCCGGAGCAGTTCCCCAGTAAAGAGTATATTGATATTCCGGCATACAGCTTGACCAGAAGATCTCCAGTGACTGGCCGTCACCGATATCTACAATCCTCTCGATCTCCGTCACGCTGGCCGCTTCGGCGACATAAGTGATAGAGGCTGCCGCCATCTTTACCACCTCGGTGAAATACTCGAAATTGAGACGGTCGGCGTTGTCAAGGTTGGTGTGCCACCCAAGGATATTGAAATCAGATTCTATGTGATCGACTATACTGAAACCCTGCTGCATGAAGGGGGCGTGGTCCGACGAAGTGCCCGGGGGGACAGCCAGCGGGGTGAGTGACGTTACCCGGTTGCCGGCATCGATGGTCATATCGCGGTAGGCGCTGACGATCCCGGAAGAGACGTCGATATCCCACACGTCGTTGGCGGTGAAGGCGACCATATCGAAATTGAACATAACTTCCAAATCGGTGCCATCGGCGACGAAGTTGCCGGCGGAAAAGGACGAACCGACCAGGCCGACCTCTTCGGCCGTGAAGGCCTCAAAAATGATCGTCTTGCGCAAGGGAATATCCGCCAGGATGCGGGCCATCTCCAGCACCACCGCCGTTCCCGAGCCGTCGTCATCGGCGCCCGGGGCATAATAAAGCGGTCCCGGCGACTGCCCATAGGTGATGGAATCATAGTGGCCGCCGACAACAATTACCTTGTCCGGTTCGGCCCAACCCTGCTTAACGGCGCGCACATTGTATATCTCCGTGCCGTTGTAAAACAGCGAAGGCATTGAGACTTCCGTGTATCCCCAGCCCAGAAACTTACCCGCAATCCAGTCGCGAGCGGCCAGAATCGAGTCGGTGTAAATGTACCGGGTTTCGAACGCCTCCAGCCGGGTGACAAACGCGTACAGTGAATCCAGACTTACCCTGGCGACAACCGAGTCAGTGGGAAAGTCTTCTACCATCGTCAGCAGTCGGGCCACCGACTCCGATATGTAGGTAATCCGAATGGAAAGGTCTTCCAGCGGCGTGACAAAATAATCCGGACCGTCGGCCAGACTGGAGGAGGCGGCGCGGCCGGTCGTAAGTAGAAGCATGTCGGCATCCAGCTCGTAGGTGTCGCCCAACTGCCTCACGTCCGCCCGGGCCGCTACGGCGGCCTGCCTCGGGCGAATCAGGTACATCGAAGCCGTCTCTGCTTCGGCCTTGAGTATGTCATAACCGATACCGGCCCGCTCAAGGGTCAGCTTCTGCTGAGCATCCAGCCGGACCACAAAACTGTTGTCCATGCGCGCATAAGCACGGTCCACGACACCGGCAACTACGTCGGCCTGGTATCTATTCTCTAAGGTAATTAGAGCAAGGTCATCGGCGAGAACTGCGGACCCGGTCATTATTACAACCCAGAGCGGCACCAGAATTTTTAAAAAGGTACTCATAGCTCCTCCGTGAATATTTCTCCCTGAAAGAAGGACGAGAACTATTTCCGTATTGTTCAAGCCGGTCAGGTGAGACCAGACAGCACTACGCTTTCATTTTACGGAAAGCCAAGTTTTTGTCAAGAGAAATGGAGCAGGTGCGTCCGGCTTAAAGCTTGAAACCGGTCTGAAAAGGTTTGAACTGAGGCTTGTCCGAACCGGGATTGCGGGGCAGTTGTAGCTGACGCGAAGCCGGCAGAGGCGGGCAGTTGGCCACCGATACCAGCGCTTCGTTGGACCGGGCCTTGACGTATGCGATTTCAATCTTAAGCTTTTTCTGATATTCGGCCAGCAGCTGTTTTCTTGCCGGGTTCATCAAGGTCGGATTGCCACTTTGGGTGAACGCAAAGAGGAACTCGGGGTTCGACGACAACACCCGGAGCGCCTTCACTTTTTGGCCGGCGAGCTTGGTCTGGATGAATTTCAGCAGGGCAAAAAAGGCGGCAAATTCCAGGTCGATCAGTCTGCCGTCAACCCGGCATCGAAACACAATACCCAGTTCGGGGATGGAAAACAGCATCATCCCTTTGCTGAACCCGAGTTTTTCGAGATAGGGGTCAAAAGACGGGATTCGATAGGCCGCAATGTAACCGGTGAGAGCTGAAGATGTCTTTTTCATACACAGCATTCAAGCAAGGCGGATGCCACCCAAGTCAGGGAATGGGTTGGGCGCAAGCCATTGGTAGTCAACAGGCTAATTGTAGAGGAAGATAGCGGCGGGGCAGATTACCGCGAGCAATTTCAACAAAGATGAATCTGGCGACACATTTTCAGCTGGTGGAGTCTCTAATCGTGTCTTTCAGATCGCCGCCGGCCTCAATGTATTTGCCTGTCGCCGTGGCGTACAAATCGCCCGTCAGATCGGCCGCCTCACCCTCAGTGAAATAGACTCTCCCCTTGTTGCGCACAACCCGACCGGTGAACCGGACCTTGTCCCCCACCATGACCGGCTTCAAGAAACGGATATTTATCTCCGCCGTTACGGCGTAGATGTCGGCCGCGAGGATAGCCTTGATCATGACCTCGTCAAGCAGAGTCGAGGTAATTCCCCCGTGGAAAATCCCCTGATATCCCTCTTTATCCTCGGTCGCCGTTATCTCACAGGAGACTTCACCGCCATCAAAGAAAAATCTGGCCTTAAGCCCGTGGTCATTTTTGTCGCCGCAGACAAAACAATTGGCATATTTCACGACTTCCTTCATGCACGCAACTTAATCGTCACTCGGCGCGATGTCAAATTAGATTTGGGCGGCGGCCCGGCGAAAAAAAAGCCCGGCCGAAGCCGGGCTTTGTAATTGCACGATTGGTCAGTTATTAGTTGGGAGTAACGCAGACCTGCTCCGACCATGAAGACACATCGCCGCCAATCTGCTCATAGTTGGCATACATCATGCCATCGTCGAAGTTTACGGTGATTCTCCAGCTGGTCGTAATCGGATCCTCATTGGTCTTGGTGCGGGTCAAGTCGAGCGTCGCCGATATGGTGCCGGAGATCGGGCACGACTGTGACCAGCCGGACGCCGTCCGAGCGACACTTATGT
>JAUXCD010000211.1 GCA_030619085.1 Candidatus Zixiibacteriota bacterium | reverse complement strand
GGTCGCCGTGCTCGATCCCTTTGCGCTTGGCCAGGTCGGTGCCGATTTCGACAAACGAATCCGGAACCAGCTCCACCAACCACGGCAGATTGCGTGTCATACAACCGGCCTGCCAGTGTTCGCTGACGCGGTAAGTGGTCGCCACGATGGGGAATTCCTTGCGCGACCCGATGCGATCAACACCCGGGGTGGCCCAGATCTTGATAGCCGGGCTGTTCTGCTGGGAGGACATCAGGTTATTCACCGGGCTTTCAAGAGGTTCATAATGCTCCGGAAGTGGTCCATCGGCCAGGCTGGTGCTGAAAATACACCCAACACCTTCCGGCCTCATGATGAACGGCAACTTGGTGCCCGGCGCCCATCCGCCGTCCGGCACGTCGCCCTCCCATTTCTTAGTCTCGGCGTTCCAGCGAATGACCCAGCGGTTGGGGTCCCAGGGTTTCCCCTGAGGATCGACCGAAGCCCGGTTGTAAATGATGCGCCGGTTGACCGGCCAGCACCAGGCCCATTGGGGGTAGAGGCCGAGTTTATTGATAGCGTCTTCGGGTGTTCTGCGGGCGGCCATATTGCCCTTGTCGGTGAAACTGCCGCAGTACAGCCAGTTGCCGCTGGCCGTTGAACCATCGTTTTTTAACCAGGCAAAACTTGGTACCTGGTCGCCCTTTTTAAACGATTTGTTCTTTTTCGGGAAGTTGGTGTCGCGGGTGAAGTAACCGTTGACTTCTTTCGCCACCATGTGTACGTCGGGCTCCTCATGTGAACCATAGTTCCAGTTAAGGTCCACAATAGGAGCGGGGAAAGCCCCGCCTGACGCGTATTCACGCTTGACGGCTTTGATCAGACGGTCAAGTATCCAGGCGTCGGATTTCGCCACACCCGGAGGAGGCACGGCCTGATAGCGCCACTGCATCCATCGGCCGCTGTTGGTCACAGAACCTTCTTTTTCAACCGATGCGGCCGCCGGAAGCAGGAAGACCTCGGTGTCAATCGCTGCCGGATTGACTCCCGGCCGCTGCCAGAAGCTAGCGGTTTCGGTATCCCAGAGGTCCACCGCCACGAGCCAGTCGAGCTTGCCCAGCGCTTTGCGTTCCATCTCGGCGTTGGGTCCGCCCACGGCGGGATTCTGGCCGAAACAGAACAGACCGTCAATTTTGTCGTCATACATTCTCTCGAACAGAGATATATGCGAGTAATTGCCGGAGCGTTTGGGCATGTAGTCGAAGCAGAAGTCATTGCCGGCCGTGGCCTTGTCCCCCCACCAGGCTTTCAGCAGGCTGACGACATACTTGGGGTAGTTGCCCCACCAGTTGGCGCTCATCGGGTCGCCGGTTTTCGGGGTCCACTTGTCAAGATAAGCCTGCAGACTGGTGTTGTCGATGGTCGGCGATTTCAGATAACCGGGAATGATGTGATACAGCAGACACATGTCCGTGGATCCCTGGACGTTCGATTCGCCACGCAGGGCGTTGATACCGCCACCGGCACGACCGATGTTACCCATGAGAAGCTGCAAGATGACGTAACTTCGAATGTTCTGCGTGCCGTGCGTATGCTGGGTGGTTCCCATGGCATATAGCCAGGTGGCAACTTTGTCCGGGGTATAGGTGGAGGTGAAGGTGTCACATACCTTCAGATATTCATCTTTGGGTGTTCCCGTTATCCGGCAAGCCTTGTCCGCCGTGTAACGGGCATAGTGCTTTTTCAGCAACTGGTAGACCGACCGTGGATGCTGCAAGGTCTTGTCACGTTTGGGCACGCCCTTGTTATCGAGTTCGTACGCCCAGCTTGACTTGTCATATGCACGGGTTTTGGGATCATACCCCGAGAAGATTCCATCGTCAAAATCGAATCCCTCTTTGATGATCATGGGGGCGTTGGTGTACTCGACGACGTATTCCTTGTGGATGCGGTCGTTCTCCAGGGCATAGTTGATCATGCCACCGACAAAAGCGATGTCGGTGCCGGAGCGAACCTTGGTGTACATATCGGCGAAGGCCGAGGTGCGCGTGTAGCGGGGATCAACCGAGATGATAATGGCGCCGCGTTCCCTGGCGCGCTGCAACCAGCGGATAGCCAGAGGATGATTCTCGGCGCAGTTTGAGCCCATAACCATCACGACGTCGGCATGTTGCATGTCGATCCAGTGATTGGTCATGGCGCCTCTTCCAAACGATGCCGCCAAACTGGCGACGGTGGAAGAGTGTCATATACGGGCCTGGTGTTCTATGTATGTCAGGCCGAGCGCGCGCATGAGCTTGGACAACATGTAACATTCCTCGTTGTCCAGCGCCGCACCGCCGAGACACGCGATACCGTCGGTCCGATTGACCAGCTTGCCTTTTTCCTTGCCGATGAAGGTCTTGTCACGCGTTTCCTTAACGCGTTTGGCAATCCGGTCAACGGCCCAGTCCCAGTCTTTCTCCTCCCATTGGTCGGACTTGGGGGCTCTATATAGCACTTTCTTCAGACGCCGTTCATTATTGGCGATTTGATAGAGAGCGCCACCCTTGCTGCAAACAGCTCCCTCATTGATGGGGTGATCGGGATCACCTTCAACATTAATCACTTTGCCGCCCTTGACCGAGACGATCTGGCCACAGCCCACTCCGCAATAGGGGCAGATGGTCGTCGTCTCTTTACATTGAGCGGTCTTAAGTGTGAGCGGAGGCGAAGCCGCGACAGAAGGGTGCAACCCCAAAAGTCCAACTCCTGTGGCAATACCGGTGGTACTGCGTTTCAGGAATTGTCGCCTGGAAACACTCATGTAAACCTCCTGCGTTATATGATGTTCAGATGCTTCTTGATCTCTCAATATATTTTCGTGCGGTCTCATCGAACGGCACCCGGAAAGCCGGCTCACCTGGTTTGACCGGTTTGTAACCGTCGCGCGAGGCCACATCGTCAAGAATACCCGAGTCAACGTAGTCAATATCCATTTCAGTAGCGCCCGCGCAATCAGCGTGGCGCTCGTCTCTGGTTTTCAGTGAACGATGACAAGTCTCACAGGTGTAGAGGCGCCAGGCGGGCCATTCCTCCACCGAGAGATACCCAAGTTTCTTCTGGTCGCTCTCATAGCATAAAGGACAGCATACGCGGGGGAACCTCCATTGACCGTTACAGCCGATACACCAGAGCAATCGCCGTCCATGCTCCGGTTCTATCCGTCCCATGGGTGCCCATAGACCGCAAACCGGGCAGTAGCCAAGGCGCCACTCGTGGGACGGATGGTCATGTTCGAAAGCTATTCGCACCGCCTGCCGGATGGGTCGCAGAAGCATCGTCCCGATTAGAGACCGGACCTCTTCCGGTAGCGTATGGGCACCGCCAACCAATGCGGAAGCATCGGTGTTGCCCTTTAGGACACTGTTCACCATTGTTGATACCGGCATCGGAAAGACAATCAAGTCAGATTGATCGACGTTCAAATTGTGAAAATAATCACTAAGATGTGAAAATAAAAGGCCGCTCAGTTCATCGGCAAAAGATAATATAGAATGTTCCTGAACTTCAGCTTCGAAGTTGGCGAGAAGGGGAGCGCCTTCCGATAGAGTTTTGAACGCGTATTCGAGTTGTTCGTGCGTGTTCGGCTCCGACATGAAACCAGACGGCAGGTGCGACGCGACCAGTTGTCTAAACGACAATAAAAAGTCATTCCGCGACTGAGCACCGCTCTGCCCAGCGTGTGAAATGTTTTGATCCATAAAATTACGATAAATTACATACTGATTTGTCCACCAATATATACTGTGTCAAATGAATGTCAATATATTTTTGCTTGTGATGGCAAAAAATGTTGCACAATGCGAAGAATGGTAGCTACTATAAACAGGGTCGAAGTTATCCGCTTTAGGTGCTAACGGCGATATGGTCAAGCGAATTAGTCCGGTTTTCACGTGAGGGTGCTTTTCACGTCGTGAAACCGTCAAGGTGTTGTTAGTCTAAAAGATGCCGTACTTCTTCATGCGATATATGAGGACATGACGGGGTATCTGTAAATACGTGGCTGTTTTACTCTTGTTTCCTCCGCAATGGTCAAGGGCATTGAGGATCAGTTCTTTCTCGGCGCCGCGCAGCGATCGGTATTCAGTGGTTGTCACCGTGTTGGCGGATGTGGCCTTTTTCGCAAAGTCCTGCGGAAGATCATCCACAGTCAGAGAATCGGATTTGCGAAGAATGACCATTCGTTCCACCAGATTCTCGAGTTCGCGAATGTTACCGGGCCAGTAATGGCTCTGGAGTCTCTCGATCAGTTGCGGTTCAATACTCAGGTTGTCTGTGCCGCTGAATCGTCCGGCAAATTCCTTTACCAAAATGGGGATATCTTCTGTTCGCTTTCTTAACGGCGGAATCTCCAACGGGATCACATTGAGCCGGTAAAACAGGTCTTCGCGAAACGTGCCTTCTTTGACTCGGCGGTTCAGGTCGACATTGGTGGCGGCCAGCAAACGGATATCGATTTCGATCTTATCTTCGGAGCCGACCGGTTCGACCACGCGCTCCTGGATAACGCGAAGGAGTTTGGCCTGAAGCTCGATGTT
>JAUXCD010000162.1 GCA_030619085.1 Candidatus Zixiibacteriota bacterium | reverse complement strand
GACGGTGACTTTGACCTGGCCGTGGCGAACTATTTTTCTGGCAATGTTTCCATTCTTCCTAACAATGGGAATGGGACATTCGCGGCCGCCAACAATTTCGGAACGGAAGGTTCTGCCTGGTCCGTTTTCTCGGCCGACCTGGACAGCGACGGTGACTTTGATCTGGCCGTGGCAAACGCCTGGAGTACCAATGTTTCCATTCTTCCTAACGATGGGGATGGGACGTTTCCGTCCGCCCGTTTGTATGGGGCAGGAAATAGTGCTTACTCGGTTTTTTCGGCTGACCTGAACGGCGACGGTGACAAAGACCTGGCCGTGGCAAATTCCGGCTCTGACAATGTCTCTACTCTCCTGAACAACGGGGATGGGACGTTTGCACCCGCCGTCAATTACGGGACGGGAGATTACTCCTATTCCGTTTTCTCGGCTGACCTGGACGGCGACGCTGACTTTGATCTGGCCGTGGCAAACGCCGGTTCCAACAATGTTTCCGTTTTGAAAAACAACGGGGATGGAACGTTTGTGGCCGCCGTCAACTATGGGGCAGGGGTTGGTCCCGTGTCCGTCTTTTCGTCTGACCTGGACGGCGATGGTGACAAAGACTTGGCCGTGGCAAATAACCTGTCCGACGATATCTCCATTCTACTTAACCATGGAGACGGAACGTTTGCGGCCGCCGTTTCTTATGTAGCGGCAGATGATCCCTGGTCCGTCTTCGCGGCTGATCTTGACGGCGACGGTGACAGAGACCTGGCTGTGGCAACCTCCGGCGCTGATAATGTCTCCATCCGCATTAACAATGGGGATGCGACGTTTGCACTCCCTGTCCATTACGGTGCGGGGGATGGTCCGCGGTCCGTTTACGCGGCCGATCTGGACGACGACGGTGACTTTGATCTGGCCGTGGCAAACGAATTTTCTGACAATGTCTCCATCCTGGTTAACCTCAGCGATATTGCGGTATCCGTTGTGAACGACGAGCCGGTGGATCTGCCGAACAGCCTCAGCCTGGCGCAGAACTATCCAAATCCGTTCAATCCAGCCACCAGTATTGCCTACAGTCTCGACGTTCGCTCGCACGTCGTTATTGATATATACAACGTTCTCGGTCGAAAAGTCTGCTCTCTGATCGACCAAACGCAATCGGCGGGCAATTACCAGGTCATCTGGGATGGCACAGACCAGTCCGGCCGGTCGGTGGCTACCGGCCTGTATCTCTATCGCCTGCAGATCGGCGAGAATACCGCCACTAAGAAGATGATTTTGCTGAAGTAATTCTGATTGAATACACACCCGGCGGATGTATCAATCACCGCCGGGTTCAACTCACCGCCGCGTCAACGGCTGACCGGATGGCAGCGATATGGTCGGGCGTACTGCCGCAGCAACCCCCGATAATGTTCACACCGGCTTCGATCATGGCGGCCACATGCGAGGCCATGAACTCCGGCGTTTCCGGGTACACCAGCAAACCTCTCTCCACTTTGGGTAATCCGGCGTTGGGCTGGATCAACAGGGGCAAATCGGTATGCTGTCTGAATTCGGCTGCAATCTTTACCATGTCAGCCGTTCCGTTACCGCAGTTCGAGCCGACAATATCCGCCCCGACGTCGGCCAGTCCGACCGCGGCATCCGCCACACTAACGCCCATAATCGTGAAAAACCCGCGCTGGGTGCTGTCAAAGGTCATGGTCGCCATCACCGGAACCGACGGTGCAATTTTTTTCGCCGTGCGTACGGCTATTTGAGCTTCCACGAGGTCCATCATGGTCTCGATGCACAGCACATCGACCTCCGCCTCGACCAACGCCGACATCTGCCGGGCGAAGCTCGCTTCGACATCATCGGGATTTGCATCGCCGTACGGTTCCAACAGCCGGCCACACGGTCCGCAGGAACCGGAAACCAGGACGTTCGGTCCGACGGCGTTTTTAACGGCCCTCACGGCGGCGGCGTTGATCTCCTCGGTGCGATCTTCCAGGTCATACTGGGCCAACTTGAGCGGTGAGCCGCCAAAAGTGTTAGTCTGCACGACATCAGCTCCGGCCGTGCCGTAGAGCCGGGCGATATCTGAAAGCAGTTCAGGTCGATCAAGATTAATTCGTTCGGGGCAATCACCGGATTTGAGCCCCCCGGACATAAGCATCGTACCCATCGCACCATCGGCCACCAGCACATCTCCCGCCTGCAATCTGTCCAACAGTAACATCAATTCACCTCTCCACCGTGAAGCTTTTCACACATTCGACCGCATTGACACCGTCAAAACAGTAGGCATCGGCGCCAATCTCTCTGGCGTAATCGACCGATAGCGGCGCTCCCCCGACCAGGAATTTTAACGTACCGAACATATCTCTCTCTTTCGCCAGATCAATCACCTGTTTCATGACCGGCATAGTCGTTGTCAGAAGAGCCGACATACCGACAATCGTCGCGCCCGATTCCTGCGCCGCATCCAAAAACCGTTCGGGCGGCACATCCTTACCCAGATCGATAACCTCGTACCCGGCCCCCTTGAGCATAATACCGACCAGGTTCTTCCCGATATCATGCAGGTCGCCCTGTACCGTTCCCAGAACAACCTTGCCGATCACCGGAATACCGTCTTTGGCCAGCAGCGGTTTCAAAAGGTCCAGCCCGGCATACATCGCCCTGGCCGCCAGCAAAACATGCGGCAGGAAGATTTCATGCTTTTTGAACTTCTCGCCGACCACTGCCATTCCCGCCAGCAGGCCGTCATCGAGTATCTTCTTCGGACCCATATTCTGATCGATCGCCTGCCGGGTCAACTCAGCAACGCTCTTGGCATCACCCTTTTGAAGTTTCTCTATGAGTTGTTGAACAATACTCACCGTATCTTACCTCCGATTGTCATGTCCCTAATCATTGTAGCCCGAGTTGCTCTTGCCGCGCCCGGCATTCACGCGTTCGGCACTGGTCGCAGAACGGGAAATCATCGTCGTGGTCAAAGATGCCAATCCCACCCGCCACAAGCACACCGCTGACGGATTTCAGCGGTGTCATCAAGCAGGACTCGTTCAACTCTATGCCGATCTCTGACGGTGCAAGTTGTGCAAACAGTTTTCGCTGGGTGCTGATATCCCAGCCGCAGTAGCCGGGGCTGAAAGACATCGTAACCGCCTTGACCATATTTTCCCTGACCTCATCTCGAAACGACCTCTCCACATTCTGCGCCGCCAGTTCAACACATTCCGACGCCGCAGCATCGAGAGCGGTCCCCTGCGAGAATTCATCGTGATCGAACAAATCTGAAATACGCAGGCTCACTCTCTCGCCGATAGTGACCGCAAAAAGAGCCAGGCACGATGAACGGGGAAATGTGCGTGCCAGCGGCGTGTCTGGTGCATTCTTCCCTTCACCGTCGTATACCGGCGCGAAAGCCTCCGTCGATATCAGTTCCATCAAAGCCACCGGCGTTGCCAGCTTCTTCACCAGGCCTATGGCGTCATCGGCCAATCTATTGACGCGCTCATCGGGCGGCGCTGACGGCGGCACTCCCAGCGCCTTCAGCACGTTTACTCGGCTCGGAAGTACTTCGTTTACCTTGATTTCAATTTTCGTGCGCATCACAGTAACTCGGGTAGCTTGTCCATACCGAATTTCTTAGCCTCGGTTGCCATCATGTCTGTCATTTCACTTTTGATCTCATCGCCCAGGCCGGTGCCTTCCCATTCATCAATCAGACGTTCCACCTCGGCATGAGCACGATCCCCCAGTGTTGTTGATCCTTCTTCCTGCCAGCGTGACCGATTGGCCCGGTCGATAACCGGACCGGGGAAATAAACTTCGTCATGCAGATATTTCATGGTGTGGTCGGATATCAGCAGATGGCCCTCGGCAAGCAGTTCATTAAAGCGCGGCAGCGAGGGGAAATCTTCTTTCGGTTCGATGCCTCGCACCATGCGTCGGACCATACCGCAAATGTCGTTATCGAGCACGAGCTTTTCGAGGCTGAAACAGCTTTCAAAATCCAGCATACCGGGTCCGGCCACGTTATTTATTCCGGCCAGTCCCGCCAGGGTGGCGCCCATCGATGTCTCAAACCCGGCCTGGGCATCCAGCAGCTTGGCATCGCTCAACCCTATATAGGCCTGCGTCGGAAAGCCCAGGTGCTTGCCGATTTCACTATAGGCACAATCCATCATCATGGTGCCGACCGCTCCCATCGGCGTGGTCTCATAGCGCACGTCGAAAACCGCCGGTGAGCCGCCGTAAAGGGCCGGAGCGCCCGGCCGGGTTAGTTGGCTGATAGCAATGCCGCTGAGCGTCTCGGCTGTATGCTGCACCAGCGAGCCGACCAGCGTCACCGGCGCCATGAAACCCGTAAGCGGCATGGCTACGTATTCCACCGGTATCATATGGTTGGCGCAATCGACAAGGTTTTGCGAGGTCACGTCACACCACTTAAGCGGCGAGGTCGGACAGGCCGAAAATACGGTTAGCGGCTTGGCGGCCAGTTCATCTTCACTGCCGCGCACGGCCAGTTGCAGATTCTTCATGATTTCGAACGCCGAGGCGGTGAACGCTCCGGTTATTACCGGCTTGTCGCAGTACAGCAGGCTGAGGTACAGACGATAACTGTCGGAGATGCGTTCGTGAACGTCGGCAGCGACCATGGCCGTCGACTGCGAAGCTACGTGCTCCATGGCCGTTATCAACTTTGCGTAGCGGACGTAGTCGGCCGTGCCCGGGCGACGGACGGACGACTCCCCGTGGTCGAGAATATTTATCGCGGTGGACCCCGGAGTGAAATTGACATTCTCGCCGGAGAAATCAACGGCCTCGTTGCCCTTGGTGTCATATAGCTTGAAAGCTCGCGGAGCCGAAGCCAGTGACTTGTCGATGATCTCCGGTGTGAAGAATGCTCGCTGCTCTGCCTGATCTATCCTGGCCCCGTGATCGCCAAGCAGGGATAACACACCGGGATTGCTGATTTGCACACCCAGCGTACAGAGAAGGTCACGCGCTTCGGCAATGATTTGTTCAATCAGGTTCTGGTCCAGAAAACGTACACTGGGTCTCATCGACACACTCCTCCGCCGTCACCGGCTTCAAGGCATCCGCACATAGTTGCACTCAGATGAGCGAGACACCCTGCGGCACCCTACTAATTACAGAACTGTATGATAGGTAATTAACTACAGGTATATCGCAAAGACAAGAATCTTCTGTATTCTCCCACGTCTAAAGACGTCGGCCACCCGTGCGTATCCATACGCAACTCGTCGAAAAGCAATATCTGTTAGAGATTGACAATATGATTCTGATGTACATCATTCTCCTGTGTAACAAGTCTCCTATCAGCCCAAAAGAGACTGGATAGGAAGGCGTCGAGTATGTGCCCACGTTAGAACAAATACTGAAGTCTATTATCATCTGAACAATGGACACGACATGAATATCATCAAGTATCACTATTCTACGACGTTTGATTTTCCGGAGCCTGTATCGAAAAGTAGAGATTTCGAAGCACGATTCGAGGTAGACAGTACAAGCTCTTTCACAATTCAAGATAAGAAAAGTGGCGAAGGTTGTACGTTTACAGTTTACGGAACTGCATGGACCAGGGATCCGAACGATCATGATCCTAGTGAATGTGAATTGCATGCAAGTGAACTAAGATATTTCTACAATGTTGTTCGACTATCTGTGACGTATCTGACAGGATTTCTCGTAAAGGGGCAATCGGGAACAGCTAGTGGAATCGATCTGTCTCTAACTTACGAACCACCAAATGTTAGTCATGACTTCTACGAACAAGCTGAAGCTGCAGGTATCACAATTAAGTCGAAAAGGGGCAGTGACGATTTCACGATGGCAGGGTATATCATCGACTTGCTAACTCCGGCGAGAGTAGAAATGTTGTTCTCAATTGTCCGGGCGGTGAAACGAGATACGTCTAGAGTAAAGTACGACGCTTTGGATCTCTACTTCAGAGGTTTCATTGATCGGATTGACCCTTACTTCAATTGGTATAAAATTGTCGAGATATGTCAGAATCCCGAATATGGATTTATTCAAGATGCGAAAGCTGATATTGTTGATCTTGAGTCATCTACTGTTGATTTGAAGTTCTTGAGACTGTTTGCTCATACACGCCGGCATTCAACACGTCACAGGGATTGGAATAACCTTTGGAATGAACTTGCGTCAGATCCAAATCGTTCGAAGTTCCTAGAGTCTCTTGATGCTTCTAGGGCCCATTACGATCAACACATAAGAGCCCTGCTAGAGCATTTCATATTGAGATGATAACTTTGCGTTGTTTAAGGT
>JAUXCD010000252.1 GCA_030619085.1 Candidatus Zixiibacteriota bacterium | reverse complement strand
GGTTGGCTTTAGAGAACGACGCAATCAACGCCGTTCCGATCAGCCCGGAAGCTCCTGATATCAAGATACGCATCTTCTTCTCCCACTATATATCATGTGGCCAGTTCGCTAAGTTTCTCGCGCACTTTCTCGGTGTGCCCGGCCGCCCGGACGTTGGTCCACGAGTGAGCGACCTTGCCTTTGGGGTCGATCACGAAAGTGCTTCGGATGACGCCCATCGTCTCCTTGCCGTACATCTTCTTGGTGCCGTATGCGCCATACTTGTCCATGACTTTGCGGTCCGCATCACTGAGCAGGATTACGGATAGCTTGTGCTTGGCGATGAATTTCTGGTGGCTGGCCACGGAGTCGGGGGAGACGCCAATTACCGTGGGGTTCAGTTTCTCAAACGCCTTGATGCCGTCGGTGAATTCACACGCTTCGGCCGTGCAACCCGGAGTGTCGTCTTTGGGATAGAAATAGAGCACCACCCACTTTCCGGCAAAATCAGACAGCTTTCTCTTATTGTTGTCCTGGTCAACCAGCGTGAAAGCCGGTGCCTTGATGCCAACAGCGATCGAGGTTTCCGTTTTCATGGTATCGGGATCCCTTTCTATTCGTCTTCTGACAGAGTTATCGCTTGTGAGTTGAATGTATGTCCCCGGTGCCTGACTACTATACAATAAAACTCATAGTTGATTATCTATCAACAAATTCAGGGGCACAATGTTCATGTAACGCCGCGGAAAAACGGGATACGAGCTCTATTGACGCAGCCAATTTCTTGAATGGTCGCCGCGAGAGCGCCGGAGGCCGACAAATAGCAACACGATAAGGATTATGCCGCCCAGCCCAGAGACATACATCGACCGGGTGATAATAGGTGACTCATACCGGAAAGCCACTTCGCTGTCACCGGCCGGAACCGGAACGGCCCGAAAAGTGCCGTAGGCACGGTATATTTTCTCCGGCCGCCCGTCCACAAAGGCCTGCCACGGTTCGTAGAAGGTGTCGCTGAGGACCAGAAGCTGAGGCGTCTCGGCGTGGACTCTCACCGTTAGGGAATCAGGGCTGTAAAAGATTATCTCGGCTTCGGACCTGCCGGACGAATCGGGGAGAATCTCCTGGGCGGGGTCTTCCTCAAGGTACACCACCGAGGCGAAGTCATCGGCTCCGGCATGAACGAGGCCAACAATCTCGGTGCGGTCCGGCACCACGCGGAACTGTCCGGCCAGAAACACCCGCGGCAAGCAGTTGTGATTTTCAAAAACGGTATACTTGCTCGTGGCCAAAACGGTGTCCAGCGGAATCGGTCCCAGGGTATCCACCGGCAGGGGGAATCCTTGCTGCGTGATGACATATCGCATCGCGGACAGGTTAGCGACGTCGGCGTTAAGAATCGCCGTTTTGAATGGGTTGCCGATGAAATCGTAATATGATGTCAGTTTTTTGTCGTGATGACCAAGCGAAGAGTAAATCTCGTGACACGCCAATTCCAGCTCGACCGTAAACCCGTTGATTTTGTAACTGATAGCCCGATCCAGTGACTGCTCACGCTTGAGGAGATTCACAACCGGGTTGGAGTAGAATATTTCACTCTGATCAAAAGTGCAAATGAGGCGGTGATTGAAATTGTGATTGAGTCCCCAGATTAGAAATGGCAGGACCCAGAGCACACCAAGATACTTCCTTTTGACAATGACCACCAGTAGAACCGATGATGTGATAACTGTGGCGAGCAGGGTCCACCAGAGAGCAGAGGATAAAAGCGGGAGATTACGCATGGCCTGGTCCAACAGTGGCGGCGTGTTATTGCCGACCTGAAGAAGACTCTCGTGAAACAGTCTCGCCCACCAAAGGATAACATCCCGGCCCCGGACCGAGAAGCTCATGGCGGCCAAAAAGACCGGTACCGGCACGGCGATCAGCAGGCCAACAGCCAGTCGGCGTCGCCGTTTCTGATTGTCGGTGACGGCCTGACGCACATTGTCAATGCCGATTGCGGCCATAATGCCGATTGAGAAAATGAAAATGAACATAGCCCCGGAAGGTTGGCGCATGGCATCCATATGTGGGAATATGGCCAGCAGGATTTTCATCAGCGGCGTGTGCGCACCCAGAGCGTACATGAGCACCATGATGGCCAGCAGTCCCCACAGGTATTTCATGCGACGACCCCGCAGACAGATACCGACCAGGGCCAGAATGACCGGGATCAAACCAACGCTTTCAGAGTTATCCTTGAAAGCGTTCTTTCCCCAGTAAGTCATGGCATCGAATTTTGAATCAAGACCACAGAACTCAGGTAGGACGATAGCCACCGTTTCCTCCTCGTGCATGGAGAACGATGTCGCCCAGTCGTAGCCCCGCTCCTGTTCCGCCCGTGGGGAATCATTAAAGATGTAACTTGCACTCGGTATCCATTGCACGGCCGAGATAGTAAGGCCCAGCAGGATCGCAAACAGAACGGCCAGCAAGGGGGATGCCAGCGCCCGGAAATGTCTCAGCCGGATGAACTGCTCGATCAGCTTGACGATGGCGATCAGCGTGATGATGCCGAAGATATAGTAAGCCATCTGCAGATGCGGGGTCAGGATGATCAAGCCCAATACGGCGCCGAGCAGGGCGCTATTGAGCAGGCGT
>JAUXCD010000027.1 GCA_030619085.1 Candidatus Zixiibacteriota bacterium | reverse complement strand
TTTGAGCGAAACGCGAAGTTGATTGGTGACGGCAGTAAACTCCGTAAGCCGCGACGGGCAGGCGGCCAGAAGGGGAGCGAGCTGGAATTGTCTTTGCAGGATGTCGGTAAAGGTCAGGGAGTCAGCGGCTTGATCGGTGGTGTCAACAGCAGCAACTGCCTGCTCAAATCTGTCCAGCCGATTGTCGATGGCTCCCTGAAGGGAATCGCAGCCTGCTTCGCGCGCCTGGCGGAAATCGCTTTCCAGTTGTTTCCAGTAGGCATCGCGGTTCCAGACGAAGGCGGCGGATTCACCGCCGTCATCGACCTTTGGCGGGGGAGTGGGTATTGTCAGCAGGAGACAAACAACAATGACTGCAGCCGAAAGAAATCCTGCTTGTCTGAACCTGCGAACGGTCGTAGTCATGGAGCGCACCTGCGTCGGTCTGGGTTATCTGGGCCGTCACCATTGCTTCGGAGTAAGCTACCGATAGTTAATACGGATGGCAAACCAAATGTGAAAGGCCCGGCTTGGCGGCCGGACCTTATCAACACGCGCTCGAGTCGTTACGGACAAGGCGGCGGTGCCGGCCCGTTTGGTGTACCAAACATGTACTCGATCAGGTAGGTCAGATCGGATACGTTAATCTCGCCATCCGGGTCACCATTGACATTGCCCTCCAGCGGACAGGGCGGTGGAGGTCCGGGCGGGTTCAGAAAGAGATGGTTTATAAGATAGCTGATATCGGAGATATCGACGTTATCGTTCGGGTCGCCATCGACGTTGCCGCGGCTGCCGATACATCCTTCGTCACAGACGGTGTAGAAAGTCACATTTGAAATCGGCGACCAGTTGTTAGCATCATCGACCGTCTTGATAGCAAAGCAGGTGACGCTAAAAGAGTTGGGTACATCGACGACGAGCATCTCCTGGCTGCCAGCCGGTAACGGACTGGGTAACCCCTCGATAGGAATTGCCAGTTGCCAGTTGCTTTCGGTAATAGATGTATGGGAGTAGCGCAAATCGTAGCGCATGGCCGTGCCGGTATAACCATCATCGCCCGGAGCCGTCCATCGAAGTTCGATGGGGTCGGAGAGCACCTGTCCACCCAGAAACAGCCCGCAGAGAAACACACATACGAAGCCAGGTGCTTTCAACATAAGTAACATCCTTGTTGTCCGACAGAAGGACACATCCGCTCGGGGTTGTTGAGGGAAAAGCGACGAGTAGCCGTCGAAGTTTTCAACCCTGAGATGTCATTCCGTCACTTCAGTTTTTTCACAAACGGCGGTGAAACAGGGGATATCAACGCGCCGGTTGCATTGGGAAAATTAATGGCGGTGATACAACAATGGGTGGGTAAGGGTCAGCCTCCTTTTTGCATGTCGTGGAACTGTGGTTTGTAGTTTTGAAGATTGGTTGATTGGTGTTTGAAGTGCCATGCGGCCGCCAGGCCGAAGACGAAGGCCAGGATGTAACCATCCTGTCCCCACATCCATCCTTCCATGAAGAATATCGTCGTGCAAAAGACCACCATCGCGGCCAGCAATGCGAAGCCGGCTTGATTGTCGGTGGTGGTCATAGGTTTTCTGGCATCGGCCAGGCTGGTTTTGAAACCACGCCAGCCGAGGTAAATCAGCGAGCACACACCCAGTATGCCGGTTTCGGCCAGGTAGTGAAGAATAACGTTGTGTGCCGACATGTCCTGAACGCGAAACCACAACTTGGCCAGACTCACCGTAGGCACGATTTCTTCAATAATCTTGAAGTTACCGATACCGATACCGGTGAGAGGGTTGGTCCAGAATGCCTCAATAGCGGCCGCGCCCAGAACCAGGCGCATGGCCACCGAACCCTGTGGCTCGTTCAGCGAGGCGAGCAGATGTTGGTATCTTTCGACGGTGATCGCGAAGATCGAACCTTTGAATATTATCAACAGAATAATCAGCAGCGAAAGGGGCAGCAGAATCTTTTTCACCTGACGGATGGCCCTGGCGGTGGTGGTGTAGCTTCGTCCCGCCAGTAATACGAGCAGCATTACGCCCGCCGCGGCGATTACACCCAGAAGCGGGGCGCGGGAACCGGTGGCTATCAGGCCGAAGCCGACGATGAAGCAAATGACACCGTATTGGAGTCGACCGCGTGGCGTCTGCGCCCAGATCAAAAACGCCAGCGCCATCGGCAAGGCCACCATGGCGTACATCCGGTAGGCAACACCGGCGATGCCGAAAACGCGAATCGAGCCATGATTGACCAGGTAGATGAGAATGTTCAACAGTGACAGAACGGTAACGGCATATATGAACACCTGAAGCAGTCGCCGGACGCCGATCTTCAGGCCGAACATGAAAAACAGACGAAAAGCCAGGTATATGATCACGATGCGCACCAGCGGCAGCACCGAGTAGTGCGGGTCGTGCGCCCAGACGGCCGAGATGACGGTGGCCGTAATCAATAATACGAACGGTATGTCAAATGTGGCCGGTCTTATCTCGACATGGACGTTGAGGATGTAATCAAGAACAACCGACCCGAAAAGCAGCGCCATGCACAGATCAAAAGGATGCACCGAAACCGATCCCGCCTGGTACGGCAGCGATACCGTCAGCGAAAGCATTAGAAGGTAGAAACACACACGGGGGAAGAAGACCATAACGGCGGCGGCGATCACGCCTGTCAGAAGCAGGGCCACAGTCGTGTGATAGGTGAGCATCAGAAAGGCAACGGGGACAATACAGACCAAAATGGAAATAGAAAGCGCGTACGCAAGAGCGCGATCAGCGTTGAGATATGGCGACGTGGGGACCCGTTCCAATTGTCCGTCAATCATACGACGAACATACAAGAAAAACTATCATTTGCCAACACCAGGATGCATCCCGGACAAAAAAAGTTCGTTAATGAAAGATGTTTTCATCTGGGTCCATTGGTAAGTCAATATGTCAGTGATCGTACGGGTGACGACGGATGCATCTTTTCTGTGCTCTGTTATTGTGCGATGGATCAGATTGTGCGATGGTCAGGATGAATTTCAGAAATTGAAACCGACCTTAAATGCAAACCGGTCAGTATCATAGTCCGAAAGTTGCCATGTGAAGTAGGCGGTGATGCCGAGAACGGTCATGTCGCCTAAGCCAAACCCTACTTCTCTGTAGGCTTTTTGGGCCTGATTTATCTCCCGTCCGGGCAAAGCGGCGGTGCCATCGGGCAGTTCCGTAAGAAACATTCCGCCGTAAATTATCAGTGAAAAGGGAAGACTTCGGATAACAGGCAAGCTGGTCTTTTTGAACAGTTTCCGGCCGAAGTTATGAGCCAGGTAAACATCGATAGCGCGGGTCCCGACAAAATTCGTTTCGTGCAGGGTCTTGACCTCAGTCGCCTCGGCAAATATCCGGCCACCGAAATCGACTGTGAAATATCGTTGTGGCGGCAGGTTACGGTCGGAGCGACCGGCGTTGATCCGCAGCGAACTGACGCCGAGTCCCAGTGTGCGCTGTTGCCGAAAGAGCCTGACGTAATGGCGGGAGAAATCGAAGTCATTATCAATGAGGTCGGGATCGGCCAGTTCCACGCCGAACTCCAAAATAGTGCTGGGCAGAGAGGGAAGGGTGAACTCCCGTCCTTTGCTTTTGATTCGTTTGCGTGAATCGTACCGAAAACCGAAAGTCAGCGAACGGAGCTTACCGTTGATAATAGCCGGGTTGAGTCGATTTTTGTCATCCCCGCCAAAGAAACTGTATTCGGTGGCGTTGGAGACGGAATACTGGTCGTAATCCTGGTATGTCACCGAAAACCTGGTGTGGTCTACCAACTTGATCTCCGAGCGAAGATTGAATCCCTTCTCCAGATAATAATCGAATTGGTCGAATTTGAAAGCGACCGCCATCGCCGTGACATTGGCTATCGGCGAAGACACTAGGGTGGGTCGCCGGGAAATCTGGTCGCGGAACTCGGCGGCCAGCGACCATCGGTAACGCGGCACCAGTTCATGGCTGATGCCGTAATGGTGTTGCCAGTACTCGCCGGAAAAGGCATATCCGGATTTAAGATACAATATGGTGCGGCCATCATTGAAGCGTTTTGTCAGAGCGCCACCCAGGTATAACCCCTCGACGCGGTTGAAATGAACCCAGTCCGGCCCCGACAAGGCGGCGAATATCGCGGTTGGGATAAGCCCCAAGGCTTTCCGAGAAAATGACTTGGGGACATTGTCCAGAGAGTCGATACGCTCGTAGCCCTGCCGCTCTTCGACGGTCAACGGAATAATCTGTCGGGAGTACCACGCGGCCGAGTCCACGTCGTCAGCCTTACTATCCACCTCGAGGGCGTACTCATTAAAGGTACCTTCATCATGGGTGGCGTTGAATACGTAATCGTACAGCGAAGCTACATAGTCAAAGCTGAGCTTGGGAATCCCGGGCAGTTTCAGATCCGCCTTACCGTCGTAGCGAATCTCAATCGGCATCCAGAGATCGTTATCGAAGCGGGCAAATCGTTGACGATATAGCTGTTCGGACAAAAACGACTGCTCGAACCCTTCGTTGAAGCCAACCTCGACTCCCACCACCGCGAAGCTGGAGTCGGCGATGTCGATAAATCCGGTAAAAAGAGGGTCGATCTTGCTTTTCGGCTCAATCTCCAGCCTGAAAACTGTCTGGCTGTCCACGACGATGGTGTCCATCAGGTAGTAATTGTAATGGTCCAGGGCATCGCGGGCAGTCGGCGACACTACCGAGTATCGGCCGAGGTCCAGACGGTTGGCATTAAAATCCAGAATCTGACCGATCGCCACCAGGTTGCCCTCGGCCTCGATATTCGCTGATTGCTTGCGGGCGATGATGATCTCTTTGTAATGGTCAGGATACTGCCAGAATGCTTCGAGTTGGGATTCGGCTATCAACCAGATCTCCGATGAGTCCGGCTCGGGCAGTTTTGAAATGACAATCCGACTGTAAGCCTCGAATTGATAGTCGTGAAGCCGCGATAAAAGCTCATCTTTGCGGGCAATGGCGCGGAGGATAATCTGCTGGGCGGGGTCGTAACGCTTCCGGTAAACCCGGCTGCCCCTGACCTCGATCAAGGCCGGTATCAGGTAAACATCATGCTGGCTGCTCGTGTCAGCCAGTGCGATATTTACAATCTTTGAGTAGTAAGCGATATGGCTGAATTTGAGCCGGTAGTCATCGACCGGCAGCGCCAGACGATATTGCCCGTTTTCATTGGCGAGAATAGACCGGTTGGTTCCCTCCACTCGTACGGTGGCGAAAGGTACCGGTTGCCACGACTGCTCATTATAGACTGTGCCGGTTATTTCCCCGGCCCGCGAGGTTGTGGCCAGGGCCATAAGCAGAAGCAGAGAGGAAAGCTGTCTTATTATGTGGAATCGGAACCTAATCATATTGCTTATGCCTTCATCTTGGATTGCGGGGCTGCCATGTGTTCCAAGCTCGCAAAATGCCGGTCAGTCGTCAATATATTATGAGGCAGTCGCTTAAGATTTGTTCGTGACCGGCGCGGGCCGTCTTTGCTTTCTTGTTCTGCTTATACATCGCGAAAGGGAATCTGTATGGAACTCCAGGTCAACAGCACATGTTGTGGGGCGTTGACTGTGACCGGATCATGAGGAGACGATGATTAGTGAGGAATAATACCGCAATAAATCGGCGATGGTGTGGATTCGGTCTATTAAAACTTGATTTGAAGACATGGATTTTACCTATTGTCTTATTCGGTTGTTTTGTACGGCCAAAAAACGGTTGACAGATTAGGCCGAGTGGATATATTGGCGGCTTAATGATGGAGCAGTAAGGTAATATGGCCCTTCTCAGTCCCGGAAAGAAAAACGGTTCGAGTGGGGATTTTAGGCAAATCAGCTTGCTGGCGGTCGTTCCGGCACTATTGTTGGCCGGTCCGCTGGTCGGTTTTTTCGCCGGGCGATGGCTGGACGAGAAGTTTGGCACTGCCCCGGCCCTGATAATTGTCGGCGTGATACTTGGTTTTGGAGCAGCGGGAATAGAGATTTACGGCTTGGTGAAAAAATCATCGGCTATGGAAAAGGATAATGAAAGAAAATCTTGATCTCGGCTTCCTTGACAGGACTTTGCGGACAACCGGCATCGTCCTGTTGATCTTTCTGCCATTCGGATTGTATTATCTGGGAGTATTCCCTGCTCTGGCGGTTTTTTCCGGCGGTGTATGGGGCATCCTGAATTTTGTTTTTATCTCCGCCCTGGTCCGCACGACTTTCCGCGCCGAGGGTCCCAACAAACATCGCACGGTCGCTCTGATGTTGTTCAAATTCCCCCTGCTTTATGTCAGCGGATATTTTTTGCTTAAGGTGCCGCAGTTTGACGTGCTGCCGTTGGTGGCAGGATTTACCACGCTGTTTGCCGTAATGACCCTGAAAGCACTGGGCCGGTTGGTCCTGGCCCTCGACGATAAAGAACAACCACACGAAAGGGTTCCCAAGGCTCTGTGATGACCGGCCTCTCTTATATATATGGTTTGGCGGCGGTGAAGGTGGGCACGTTTCTGACGGTCGCCTCTACCAGCGGTGAAGGCGAGCACGAGGGGGGGGCACACCTTCCCGATCTGCTGAGCCTGTTCACTCACAACGAAGTCGTCAATGAATGGAAAGCCGTTATCTATGCCTTGGTGGTGTCGATCTTTTTCTCGGTAGTGGCCATCACGGTTTACCGTAAAAGAGATCTGAAGAACCCCGGTCCCTTCCAGAACTTCATCGAGATGCTGGTCGAGGGCATGTACGGTTTCCTTCGCGGCGTACTGGGCGATGAGGCCCGCAAGTACACGCCGTTTCTGGGGACGTTGTTTTTCTACATCCTGGCCATGAACTTCATGGGTATTATCCCGTTGGGCATGTCGCCATCGACCAATATCAACATCACCGCCTCACTGGCGATTATTGTTTTTCTCTATGCCCAGTACACCGGTATCAGAAGACTCGGTATCTTGGGGTACATTGACCACATGGCCGGTCAGCCACGCGATGTGATTAGCTGGTGCCTGGTGCCGCTTTTGCTTCCCATGCACATTATTGGTGAGTTGGCCAAGCCGTTCAGTCTGGCTTTGCGACTTTTTGGAAATATCACCGGCGAGGATATTCTCATTGCGGCCTTTGTCGGCCTGGGTCTGATGGCGCTGTCGTTCGTCCATTCACCGGTCGGGCTGCCCTTCAATGTCCCGTTCATTCTGCTGGGCATTCTGCTGTCGACCATCCAGGCGCTGGTGTTTACGTTATTGTCGAGTATTTATATTCTGATGATGCTTCCGCATCCGGAGCATTAGGCAGTTGGTAATAGAACGTGAGTAAACGGAAAAGAACAAACAAACAATAGACGTTGTATTAGGAGGACATGATGGATTATCAAGCGATGTTATCCTGGGCTCTGCCGATGGGCGTTGGTCTGGCGGCAGTAGGCAGCGGTCTCGGTTTGGGCCGGGCCGTGGGTTCGGCTATGGAGGCCATTGGCCGTCAGCCGGAAGCCTCAGGAAAGATTCAGACAGCCATGATCATCGGCGCGGCCCTTATCGAGGCGCTGACGATTTATGCGCTGGTCGTATTCTTTATGATGTTTGGAAAAATTGGCTAAAGACAGATGAGACCAGTCCTCATTTGTCTGGGCCGCAATTAGCAGCCTTGCATAGTTCGGAGTAGCCATGGATTTACAATGGCAGTTACTGGTGACCCACGCGGTCGGATTTCTCATCACCCTGTGGATTCTCAAGAAATTCGCATGGGGACCGATCCTTGACATGCTCGACGAACGCCGTAAAAATATCAGCGGTGAGTTCGAAAATATCGAGCACAAGAAGGAAGAAGTCACCAAGCTAACGATTGCATACGAGACCAAGCTCAAAGGTATCGACGAGGAACGGCGCGTCAAGATCGTGGAAGCCGTCAACGACGGCAAGAAGATGGCCGGCGAAATCGAGGCCAACGCGCGCGTAAAGGCCAAGCAGAAAGCCGACAAGGCCGAGCTCGACCTTGAGCGCGATGTCGCCAAGGCCAAGGTCGAACTCAAAGAAGACATGATCGCCATGGCTCTGGGGGCGGCGGAGAAAGTCATCCACGAGAGACTCGACGAGGCCAAACATCGTGAACTGATCGGTAACTTTATCGACAATGTCGAGAAGGCATAGCGCCCGTGATATCCCGTGACGTAGCCAGGATATACGCCCGCGCCCTGTTTCTGTCAGCCAAGGACAAGAACAATATGGACGCGGCTTTCGATCAACTGGAAGACCTCAGGCAGTTTCTGTCGAAGGATCGGTCTTTGCTGGAATTCCTCTGTTCGCCGAACATCGAGATGACCAACCGGCGCGACACGGTCCGCAATGTCTTCGCGGATCGATTCGACAAGCTGGTCGTGGAATTTCTCGTGTTTCTGGTGGAGAAGGGCCGGATCGCGCACCTCGAGGAAGTAATCGATGAATTTATCCGTCTGGTGGAAGCTGAGAGAGGCGTCGCACGAGCGACTATTGTCACGGCCGTTCCGTTGATCGCCAATGAAAAAGCCGATCTGGCCGATCGGCTGACCACCAAGACCGGTCTGAAGGTTGAACTGGAGGAGAGAATCGACGAGTCCATTATGGGCGGTATAATTATTATTCTCCACGACGAAATCATTGATGGGTCGGTGCGTTACGGGCTTGATCTGTTACGCGAAAAACTCGCTAAAGTGCGGGTGTATTAACCGGCGCGACCGCCAGAGGCGACTCGCGCGTCCCTTGTGTTGATAGCAGGGACTTACTTGAGAGTATGAAACCTTTGCCGGCGGCACAGAGCAGCCGTTGGTGGCAAAAAAGCAGGCCTTGCCTGTAGGAGTTTGATGATGGGTCTTAACCCTGAAGAAGTTTCATCGGTTATCAAGAAAGAGATAGAAAAGTACGAAACCAAACTTGAGATGGAATCGGTCGGCACGGTGCTCCAGGTGGGTGACGGTATTGCCCGCATCTGGGGTCTGGAAGACGTCCAGATGTCCGAGCTGATCCAGTTCCCCGGTGATATCATGGGGTTGGTGCTGAACCTGGAAGAGGATAATGTCGGCGCCGCCATTTTCGGGTCCGATACCAGGATCAGCGAAGGCGACACCGTCCGGCGCACCGGCCGGGTGGCCTCGGTGCCGGTGGGGGATGCCCTCATCGGACGCGTCGTTGACCCGCTTGGTCGTCCACTCGATGGCAAAGGACCAATTGCAACCGACAAGACCCGTGTGATCGAAGGCAAAGCTGCCAGCGTTGTCGAGCGGCAGCCTGTGAAAGAGCCGCTCCAGACGGGGCTTAAGGCGATTGATTCGATGATTCCCATCGGTCGCGGTCAGCGCGAGCTGATCATTGGTGACCGTCAGACCGGTAAAACAGCCGTGGCCCTCGATACCATCATCAACCAGAAAGATACCGATGTCATCTGTGTCTATGTCGCTATCGGGCAGAAAGCCTCGACGGTAGCCCAGGTGGTTGAGATGCTGCGCAAGACCGGCGCCATGGATTACACTATCGTCGTCTCTGCTACAGCGAACGTCCCAGCCCCGCTGCAATACATCGCTCCCTATGCCGGCTGCGCTATGGGCGAGGAATTCATGCACCAGGGCAAGCACGTCCTGTGCGTGTATGACGACCTGTCCAAGCAGGCCGCCGCTTATCGCCAGTTGTCTCTGCTGCTGCGCCGTCCGCCGGGACGCGAGGCCTACCCGGGTGACATTTTCTACTGCCACTCCCGTCTTCTGGAGAGGGCTTCCAAGCTCTCCGATGAAAAGGGCGGCGGCTCGCTGACGGCATTGCCGATTATTGAGACCCAGGCGGGTGACGTATCGGCTTACATTCCGACCAACGTTATCTCCATCACCGATGGCCAGATATTCCTGGAGTCGGAACTGTTTTTCGCCGGCGTCCGTCCGGCCATTAACGTCGGTATCTCCGTCTCGCGTGTGGGCGGTAACGCCCAGGTTAAGATGATGCGGCAGGTGGCCGGCTCGTTAAAGCTGGACCTGGCCCAGTTCCGGGAGCTGGAAGCATTCACTCAGTTCGGTTCGGATCTTGACGAAGCCACCCTCAAGCAGCTCAACCGCGGCCAGAAGATGGTGGAACTGCTCAAGCAGGGTCAGTACGTACCGATGCCGGTGGCTCGACAGGTCATGGTCATCTGGGCTGGTGTGAACGGTCATCTCGATGACATCCCGACCGGGGATGTCGGCCGCTACGAAGAGGAGTTCCTGGCGTTCTGCGAGAAGTATTATCCGGATGTAGAGCATACTCTGGCACAGGAGAAGAAGATTTCCGACGCTCTCGAGGCGAAGCTCCTGGAGGCAACCGAGAAGTTCAAAGAAAAATTTGGTAAGAAAGCGGACGAGTAGTCCGCCATTTGATATAGCACGGACAACCAATGGCAACACTTAGAGAAGTAAAAAAGAGAATTCGCACGGTTGTTTCGACCAGGCGAATCACCAATGCCATGGAGAAGGTGGCGGCGGCGAAGCTGCGGCGGGCGCAACAGAAAGTTGAAGAGACCCGCCCTTACAGCCACATGATGGATCAGATGCTGAGTCATCTGGCCAAGGCGGCCACCGGAGAGATCATGCACCCGTATTTCGATGAGCGCCCCGTCAAAAAACGGACGCTGGTCGTCTTCGCGTCCGATCGCGGTCTCTGCGGCTCGTTCAACGCCAACGTCATACGCCGGGCAAGCCAGTGGCTGAAGGAGACCGATGGTGCGGTTATCGAGCTGGTGACCGTCGGCAAAAAAGCGAACGACTTCTTCAAACGCCGCAAATGGCCGATTGTCGCCAACTATACCGACTGGGAAGGTATGCTCAGCATGGATAAGGCCAGAGAAATAGTGACCATGCTGACCGAGCGGTTCGTTTCGGGCGAGACGGACGAAATCGTCTTGTTGTTCACCCGCTTTTTGTCGACCGTCCGCTATCGCCTGGTCGTTGAAGGCTTTCTGCCCATTGCCCGGCCGGAAGCCTCTGAGGATGAGAGCGGCATAAATATCGATTATATTTTCGAACCATCGCCGGAGTCGATCTACACCTCCCTGATGCCCAGTTACGCGACGGTCAAGATGGTAACAGCACTGGTGGAGAACTTTGCCAGCGAGCACGGCAGCCGTATGATGGCGATGGGCAACGCCACCAAGAATGCCGGCGAGATGGTCGAGAACCTGACCCTTGACTACAACAAGGCCCGTCAGGCGCAGATCACTAAAGAACTTCTGGAAGTCGTTTCCGGAGCGGAGGCGCTTCGAGGTTAGTCTAACTTGAATAATGTGTGATACTAAATAGACTGGAGAATGTTAAATGGCTGAAAATGTCGGGAAAGTCGTCCAGGTGATTGGACCGACCGTTGACTGTGAGTTTCCTGCCGACAAACTTCCGAGTATTCTCAACGCGATAAAAATCGCCGACAAGGATAAGGGCATAGATCTGACAGTTGAGGTTGCCATGCACATCGGCGACAATGTCGTCCGTTGCGTGGCGCTGGCTTCCACCGACGGCCTCGTGCGCGGTATGGACTCGGTCGACACCGGATCACCCATCACCGTTCCGGTCGGCAAGCAGACCCTGGGTCGCATCTTCAACCTCCTCGGTGAGACTATCGACAAGCAGGCTCCGCTGCCGGAGGGGACCAAGCGCCTTCCGATTCATCGCCTGGCTCCGCCGCTTTCCGAGCAGTCGACAGCGGTCGAGATGTTTGAAACCGGCATCAAGGTCATTGACCTTCTGGAACCGTACTCGAAGGGCGGGAAGGTCGGCCTGTTCGGCGGCGCCGGTGTCGGCAAAACGGTTATCATTCAGGAGTTGATTCACAACATCGCCACCGAGTACGGCGGCTACTCCGTATTCTGCGGCGTCGGGGAACGAACCCGTGAGGGTAACGATCTCTGGCTGGAGATGACGGAGTCCGGCGTTATCGAGAAGACGGCCATGGTGTTCGGCCAGATGAACGAACCGCCCGGCGCCCGTCTTCGGGTGGGTCTGTCCGGCCTGACTATGGCCGAATATTTTCGCGATGAAGAGAACCAGGACGTTCTTCTGTTTGTTGACAACATTTTCCGTTTCGTTCAGGCCGGCTCGGAAGTGTCCGCGCTGTTGGGGCGTATGCCGTCGGCGGTAGGCTATCAGCCGACTCTGGGTACCGAAATGGGCGCCCTGCAAGAGAGGATCACATCCACCCGCAACGGTTCGATCACGTCGGTTCAGGCCATTTATGTCCCGGCCGACGATTTGACCGACCCGGCTCCGGCCACGACCTTCTCCCACCTCGATGCCACCACCGTGTTGTCGCGTCAGATTGCCGAGTTGGGTATTTACCCGGCTGTTGATCCGCTGGATTCCACTTCGCGTATTCTCAACCCGGACATCATCGGTCAGAAGCACTATGACATAGCCCGCCGCGTGCAGAAGATTCTCCAGCGCTATAAGGACCTTCAGGATATCATCGCCATTCTCGGTATTGACGAACTGTCAGAAGATGACAAGCTGATTGTACAGCGCGCCCGCAAGATTCAGAGATTCCTGTCACAGCCGATGTTTGTGGCCGAGGTCTTTACCGGTAAACCGGGCACCTACGTCAAGGTGGAAGACACTATCAGGGGATTTGAGGAGATCATTTCCGGTAATCTGGATCATATCGGCGAGCAGCACTTTTATATGGTCGGCCCCATTGAAGAGGCGATCGAGAATTACGAGAAAGCCAAGAAATAAGTCGCATGTTTCATTTGTGCATCGTAACGCCGGAAAGAGTCTACTGCGAGGTAGAGGTTGAGTCGCTCAGCGTCCCGGGCTCAGAAGGGTACATGGGTATCCTTTCCAATCACGCACCGCTGATAACCACTCTGCAACCCGGACACATCGAGTACCGCGTGGCCGACGGTAAGGTGCATATGCTGGCGGTGTCATCGGGCTTTCTCGAAGTCTCGGAGAACCGGGCCACAATCCTGGCCGATGCCGTGGAAAACCTGGATGAAATTGATGTCGATCGGGCGAAAGCCGCCCTGGAACGGGGAGAAAAGCGACTCGAGGCGGCCCGACAGGGTGACAGCAATATCGATATCGCGCGGGCTCAGGCCGCGGTGGCCAGAGCCACTAACCGCATAAATATTTTTCAAGAATCGCACTGAAGCGCTGTTGGCTGACCGCCTGGTGCGGCTAACCGATTGAAATGGCCGGGTATAGGTAGTTGACGTGATATGCGGCCATCCCTGCGTTCGGCTGCGTTGGCCACTGCAAATCATTGCCTATCATTGACTTGACCAGCCTTTTTCTCCTTGACTTTTGCCTTGCCATTCCGTAATATCAGAGGCTATGATGTTACATTTGCAGCAGTTTGAAACTTTCCCGGCTCATGTTCTGTTACAGGGACAGCCTGGCGAAATCCAGGTGGATTACGAAGGTCTTCTCGAACTAAAGAATGTGAGGGTGGAACTGGATATTCAGATGTCCGGTGAGGAGTATTTCTGTCAGGGGAATGTAATGTCACTGGTGAAACTGGAATGTGCCCGCTGTCTGGGCGCTTTCGAGCGGGAACTCGTCAACCGGACAGATTTCATAATCTCTGATCGGGAAAGTTATGACGCCCGGGCCAAAGAGGCCATTGATGATGAAGATTACGCGTTTTTTGAGGGTTCCGATTTAGCCGTGGATCTGTCGGATATCGTCAGGCAGGCAATTCTTTTGGCGATATCGATGAAGCCGCTGTGCTCGGACGACTGTCGTGGTTTGTGTCCGGCGTGTGGTGTGAATCTGAATGTCACCGCGTGCCAGTGTCGGGCTGAAAAGACGGATGCCCGCTGGGATGCCCTGAAAAAACTGACTGATAATTAACAATAGACCAAGGATTGAGTAATGCCACTTCCAAAACGCAGACACTCGCGTGCCCGCGGCCGTAAGCGACGTACCAACTGGAAAATCGCATTAGTCCGGCCGATTGAGTGTCCTCACTGTCACAACGCTCGACTCCCGCATCATATCTGCCCAAACTGCGGCTACTACAACGGCCGGCAGATTATATCCGTAAAGGAAGCATAATAGCGGTATTTACCGGTAATTGGGGAAAAGGTAGCTGACTTCAATATGGCGGCGGACCAGATATATAACATAGTTCTTGATGTCATGGGCGACGAGACCGGCGAGGAGCGTATTATTCAGGGGGGAATCGATGCCGCTACATTGCTGCATGGTTCGGCCCGCGTCACTTTTGTAGGACCCAAACCGACCATCGAAGCGGTCCTGGCAAAAAAATATGACTTGCCCGACAACCTGGACATCAAACACGCCGAGTCCGTTGTGCCGATGCACATATCGGCGACCGACGGCGTCCGCATGCGCGATAGCTCCATGGCGGTTGGCCTGAAGCTGGTGAAAGCGGGTGAAGCGGACGCATTCGTCTCGCCCGGAAACACCGGAGCGGTCATGGCTACAGCGCTGCTTTCCCTGGGGCGTATTGAGGACGTCAGTCGCCCGGCCATCACGGCCATGTTTCCCACCGCCACCGGCCGTCCGACCATAGTATTGGATGTCGGTGCCAATGCCGACTGCAAGCCGCTGCACCTTTCTCAATTTGCCGTGATGGGGTCCGTGTACTCATCCATCGTTTTCAACAACGAATCACCACGCGTGGGATTGCTGTCAATCGGAGAGGAACGCAGCAAGGGTAACGAGCTTATCTTCGCTGCCCGGAAGTTACTGCAGGGTTCGAAAATCAATTTTGTGGGTAACATCGAAGGACGGGACATTTTGTCCGGCACGGTCGATGTCGCGGTCACTGACGGCTTTACGGGTAATATTATGCTCAAGTTTGCGGAGTCGATTAAGCCGATGCTGATGAAATCGGTTCAGCGCCAGGTTCAGACAAATCTTTTCTCTCGAATCGGCGTCGTGATGCTTCTGCCTTTTATGAAGCGAATGAAGAGTATTTTTGATTACACCGAATCCGGCGGCGCTCCTCTTTTGGGCGTAAACGGCAATGTCATTATCTGCCACGGTTCCTCTAACAGCCGGGCCATTGCCAACGCCATTAAGGTTGCCTATGAGATGTCGGCCAACAAGATTAAGCAACGCATCCACGACGAACTAATAACCAACCATTTTGGACAGAGTAATGGAGCAAAGAATAAGAGCGAGAATAATCGGAACTGGATCGTATACTCCGCCGCGACGGATGACAAACGCTGATTTTGAGAAGCTTGTTGATACTTCTGATGAATGGATAACCACTCGCACCGGTATCAAGGAACGTCGCATTGCCGATGAGACCATATTCAGTTCGGACATGGCGGCTGCTGCCTGTAAGAACGCTCTGGAGATGGCCAAATGCTCCGGTGACGAGATTGATGTGTTGATCGTCGGTACCGTTACGCCGGATTACAAGTTGCCGTCAACGGCCTGCGTCGTTCAGGAGAAAATAAACCTGCCTAACGCCGTTGCTTTTGATGTCGCCGCGGCCTGCACCGGCTTCATCAACGGGCTGTCTATTGCCGATGCATACATTTCCGCGGGCGTCTGCAAGAAGGCGCTGGTGGTCGGAGTCGAGAAACTTTCCTCGTTCACCAACTACAAAGACCGCAACACCTGTGTCCTGTTCGGCGATGCGGCCGGCGCGGTAGTGGTGGAGGCCGATGACTCCGGTAGCGGTGTGCAGTCGATCTTTATGAGGTCGGATGGAAAGATGCGACCGTTGCTCTGGGCGAAAACCGGTGGTGCGGTGCATCCGTACACGTCGGAATTCACTTTCGACGGCAGCGACAAAATTACCATGAACGGTTCCGATGTCTTCAAGGTGGCCGTGAAGGAAATGGCCAATGCCTGCAAGAACGTTATGGAGAGGGCTGGGGTGGGCCCGGAGGACATTTCGCTGGTGGTGCCTCACCAGGCCAATATCCGGATAGTCGAGGCGCTGGCCAAACGGCTGAAAGTCGGCATGGACCACGTCTTTTTGAATATCGAGAACTATGGAAATACTTCCGCGGCC
Organism: Candidatus Zixiibacteriota bacterium; assembly: GCA_030619085.1. Taxonomy (GTDB): domain Bacteria; phylum Zixibacteria; class MSB-5A5; order GN15; family FEB-12; genus JAUXCD01. Next base: position 1,878 of record JAUXCD010000027.1, on the reverse strand, counting down.
TCGGTGCCTCTGGCGCTGGACCAGGCCAATCGCAAGGGCATTATCAAAGAGGGTGACTACATTATGATGGTTGCCTTTGGCGGCGGGCTGATCTGGGGCTCTGCTCTGGTAAAGTGGTGAGGATATGAGCAAGACAACACTGTTTTTTCCGGGGCAGGCATCGCAGTACGTCGGCATGGGCAAGGACTTACACGGAGCTTATCCTGAAGTAAGAAAACTGTACGAACTGGCCTCCGAGGAGATGGGTGTCGATATTGCCCGGCTGTCTTTTGAGGGTCCGGCCGAGGAACTGAAAAGGACCCGGTTCACGCAACCGGCTATTTTGCTGCACTCCCTGGCCGTGCTGACGGTGCTGGGCTCCGAAGAGATCGAATACGATTACGCCTGTGGCCACTCGCTGGGTGAGTATGCGGCTCTGGCGGTTACCGGCGCCCTGACTTTCGAAGACGCCATCAAGGCGGTGGTCCGTCGCTCGACGCTCATGGAAACGGCCTGCCAGGAAAACCCGAGTACCATGGCGGCCATTATCGGCCTCAACGAAAAGCAGGTGGAAGATGTCTGCCGTCAGGCGTCCTCGGCCGGCGTGGTGGTTCCGGCCAACTTCAACTCCGGCACACAGATTGCCATTTCCGGCTCTATGGCAGCTGTGGAAGAAGCGGTGAAACTTGCCAGGGAAGCCGGCGCCAAACGGGCCCTGCTTCTGGAAGTGGGCGGCGCTTTTCACTCGCCGCTGATGGTCTCGGCCAAAACGGGTATGCAGGAATATCTCGATAATGTCCAAATCAATAACCCCAGCCGGCCAGTGGTGGCCAATGTGACCGGTCGTCCGACTTCCGACGCGGCTGAGATCAGGAATCTGCTGGTGGAGCAAATCACCGCCCCGGTGCGCTGGTCGCAGACCATGAAGTACCTGGTGGACAACGGCGTGACCGGGATTATCGAAATCGGCCCGGGAAAAGTGCTGAGTGGGCTGGCCAAAAGGGACATGCGCCCGCAGACAACAATTGTTCTTGACACGCTGGCTGATGTGAAGTCATATTCCGCAATTATTGCGTAAGGGGAAAATATGGATTTTACGGACAAGACCGTTGTCGTAACCGGTTCGGCCCGAGGCATCGGCCGCAGTATTGCCGAGAGCTTTGCCGCTCTTAACGCCAACGTGGTTATATGTGATCTCGATCAGCAGCAGGTGGAAGCGGTGGCCGCCGAAATCGGCGCTCGCGCCGTGGGCTTCAAGGCCGATGTTACGTCTGTTGCCGATCTGGAGCAGCTTTTCGAAAAGGTGGTAGAGAAGTTCGGTCGCGTCGACGTCCTGGTCAATAACGCCGGAATCACGCGGGATACGCTCATGATTCGGATGAATGAAAAAGACTGGGATACCGTACTTGACATCAATCTCAAAGGTTCTTTTCTTGCCACAAAGTTGGCCGCCAAGATTATGATGAAACAGCGGTCAGGCCGGATTATCAGTATCAGTTCAGTGGTCGGCCTCACGGGCAATGCCGGGCAGGCGAATTACGCGGCCAGCAAAGCCGGTCTGATTGGGTTTACGAAGTCGGCCGCCAAGGAACTCGCTGCGCGTGGTATCACCGTCAACGCGGTGGCCCCCGGTTTCATCCAGACCGAGATGACGGAGGCGATGCCGGATGCGGCCAAAGAGGCGTTCCTCGTGCAGGTTCCTCTCAAGCGTCCGGGAACGCCACAGGACGTGGCTTCGGCTGTACTGTTTTTCGCATCCGACGCGGCGTCTTACGTCACCGGCCAGGTGTTGGCCGTGGACGGTGGATTGACAATGCAATAAAGACATAAAGAATATACAAGGAGTACTATCATGGCAGTAGAAGACAGAGTAAAAGAAATCATTGTTGAGCAGCTCGG
>JAUXCD010000197.1 GCA_030619085.1 Candidatus Zixiibacteriota bacterium | reverse complement strand
TTGCGGAAAACCGGTCCGTGCGAGGGAGCAATCATGCCGATATCAAGACCGTCCAGCTTGGGCAGGTTGCGCCGGATATACATACCGAACGGCCGCATGATGGAGTCATAGTAGTAAGACAGCTCGTGGTCGATATCGTCTTTGGATTCATCGGCGTAGATCGAATCGAAAGCAATATGGGCCGCGAAGCCGTCGCACGAGAACAGGATACGGTCCTCTTCGAGGAACTCCATCATCGTGTCGGGCCAGTGCATGTAAGGCATCGCCTTGAAAAGCAGCTTCTTGCCGCCCAGGTCTATAACATGGTTATCCTTGACACCCGTCAAATCGGCATCGGCGTTAAGGACATTCTTCACAAACGGCAACGCCGCCGCGGCACAGATGATCTTCAGTTTCGGGTTGGCTTTCAAAAGGGCCGCCATCGAGCCGCTGTGGTCCGGCTCGGTGTGGTTGACGATCAGGTAGTCGATCTGATCTACCGGCATGATCTGGGCGATATTGGCCAGGTATTCATCGGTGAAGGCGGCTTTGGAGCTGTCTATGAGAGCGGCTTGTTTCGAACCTTTGATCAGGTAGGCGTTGTAGGTTGTGCCTTGTTTGGTCTCCATGATGATGTCAAAGACTCTCAAGTGGGGGTCTTTGACCCCGACCCAATAGACATTGTCTGCGATTTTTATACTGCTCATATCGATTTCTCTCCTGTATTCGAATGAAGGTTGGCCGGTAATATAGTCAATTTGCCGCGCAATTCAAGCGCAGGTGCAGGCAATCAGCCGGACGCGTCGGCGACTCTGTTTGGATAATATGGCGTTGCTACGGTCTGGTCAAAAAAGCGGCAATCTGGTCAAGCAGTTGTTCGCGCTCGGTCGGGGTCGTGGTGACTTGCAGCAGGGTGGAGTCGGAGACCTCGATAAGCCGCACAAACTCTTTCTCCCGAACCGAGGCGGTGTCGACCATCAACAGCGTTGGACAGGCGACCGGCTTGATGTTTTCGGTCTTGCGATAAGGCGCGGCATAGCCGGAACGGATACCGTACCAGAACGACATCACTGTCCGATAGAGAGGGAACCAATAAACGCCGTGTTGTTTGCGCAGCACATTCTGCATGCGCATGGTGGTAACGTACGGATCCACCACCACGGAGGCATTGATTCGCTCGTCATCCTGGGCTGCCAGCAGGCAGGCATCGCCGCCCAGCGCGAAACCGACCAACACGGCCGGATGCTTCAGCATCGCCCTGAGGTCGAGAAAACTGAGGATAGCATCAAGATCATCGGCTTCCTCGCGCCCCTCACCGCGATAGTTGCCGGTCGAATAGCCGGCGGCACGCTGGTCGATAGCAACCACGGCGAAGTTGGAGTCAACCAGGCGGCTGGCCAGATCCAGAAGATCATCGCGGCTGTTGCCATCGGCATGCAACAAAAAGGCCGTGCCCCGGACAGAGTCCGCCGGCAGGTTGTCCGATGTCAGGTACAGGCAGGCCAGAGTGGTCAGTCCGTCCGATTCGACTCGGAAGGTATCGGCGGTCAAACCGGCTTCGACGAAAACGGTCGGGTCGTTAACTCCCAGCGAGTCGGCGTTGTATTCTTCGACATCCACCCGGGCCATAGTGGTTTTGGTCTTGGTCATCGGGTAAATGACGTAAGCGATTACGATTAGAGCGACCACCAACAGGAAAACAACGGTTTTTATAGCTTCTCTGACAGTTCGTGATATTTTCATCGTGCCCAAGCCTCTATCTTCTTTTGTTTCAGCAAATTATATACAGGCTATTGATATGAAGTCAACTCTAAAAATATCGGCAAGTCTCCTGATGACTATAGTGGCGTCAAAGCAGTCTGCGCCAGTAAGGTGGCCAGTGGTTTTTCCATCTATTTAATAGAGGAGTCGAACGGTGGCCGGTTTTTATCCTTACCTCTTTAAGAATATGTTAAACAGTTGATTACACTATGGTCGTTATTGACGAATGGGAACCATCTACTCTTGAGGAACTTGCAAGAATTATACATCACCAATCGGCATCCGACGTCTGGAATTATCTGTCAATCAAAGTCAACAAAGGCGGCTATTAAGCGTTATGCATACAAAGCGCGTGACATGGTCGGAAGATGGTGGATCGGGAGGCAAAGGCGCCTACAACCAGAAAGGCTTTGCGTCCCGGTAGTATTTGGCATATCTTACCGGCCTCGAAAAAGGAGACCATACATCGTTGTTTCGGTTCTTTGTACACTCAGTGGCAGTCCTGCTACTCGTTTTCATTTTCACAGCGATTGTCCATAGCCGGGAAGTTGTTGATATCGGCAAATCGCAATCGATGGCGACGGTGCCCGGAAATCCGGCGTACGGAGTTGCTGTGCATGATGTCGGTACGATCGCCCTGGCCGTTCAGAACAACGGGACGTTCGGGTTGGATTTCGGTACGCGCTTCAGCGGCGTCCGCGATTTCTTCACCGGCAAAAGGATATCCACCGGCTGCGAGTTTCCTCGCCGGACCGGTCTGGAGAATCTGCTCAATGCCGCCCTCTGGGTGGGAGCCGTGATCGGAAATGACACCCTGGTTTCCACCGGGCTGGACGGCTGGGACGGCGGATTTGAAATGTACCCCGAGGAAGCGCCCCGAGGGGACATGATTCATCGCTCCCTTACCGATCCGGATCTTCTCGGATATGAAAATGCGGTCTCCGAACAGGATTATATCGCCGAGTACACCGATACCCTCCGCGGCGTATCGCGTGACTATTTCAACGCCCGGCCTCACAAGCCGCTCTATATTGAGGTGACCCAGGCATCGTACGCCTGGTCGTATCCTTACGCCGAGGACATCATCCTGGTTAACCTGGCCATCAAGAATATCGGTTATCGCAATCTCGAGAATGTTTACATCGGCCTGTACTTCGACCATGCCGTAGGGTTCATTCCGGGCCTTGCCAACGATGACATCTGTGGTTTTCTCGAAACATACCCGCTTAGCACCAACTGTGGCGAGTTCGAGGACACCGTAAATATAGCCTGGGCGGCCGACAACAACGGTGACCCGATTGGCGGGAGGTTCATTGTGGGTGAAGGTCCCGGGAACCCGGCCGACTATTTCTTCGAGCGTAAGTCGCATCCGCATATAATCGGGACACGCATTCTCCAGGTGCCCGAGGGCGAGGCTGATTTTTCATACAACTGGTGGGTCAGCAACTATGATCCTCGCTATGATTTCGGTCCGCGCCATAAAGATTATCTTCGGGATTTCCGCACTGGCGGTCTGGGTACGCCGCACGGCGATCTCAACAAGTATCACGTCCTCTCAAACGGTGAGCGCGACTATGACCAAATAATGGTTTCTGAAATCGAATCCTGGGACCAGAAGTGGTTGTATCCCGGCTACTGGGTGGCGTACCGGATATCGCGCGGCATGGACAGCCGCTTTTTGCAGTCCTACGGACCGTATACGATCAATACCACCGAGAGCGTCCCCTTCTCCTTTGCCATTTTTGCCGGCAGGGACTTCCATACCAACCCGGAAAACGGCGGCCTGCTCGGCCACAAGCCGGAAAAATATTACAGCAATGTCGATTTCTCCGGTCTTGCCAAAAACGCCCGCTGGGCGGACTGGATCTACGACAATCCGGGGGTGGATACCGATGGAGACGGTTATTTCGGCAAGTATCTCACCTGTACCAAGGACTCCGTGTGGACCGAATCCGGCTGGTCGATTACCAAAGCTGAGACGATTTTCTATGCCGGGGACGGCGTTCCTGATTTCCGGGGCGCGGCCCCGCCGCCGGCGCCACCATTCAAGGTGTATCCCGAAGTAAACGGTCTGCGCCTGAGATTCAACGGACAGCTTTCGGAAACCACCCGCGACTTTCTGACCAACACATTCGATTTCGAAGGTTACAATATTTACTACAGCCGCGATGACCGGCCGTCGAGCTACACCCTCGTTGCCAGCTACGATCAGGCCAATTTCGACAAGTACGTCTGGAACATACATCGTGGCCCGGTCGGCAGCTACGAACTGCAGGAAGTGCCATACAGTCTTGACAGCCTGCGTTGCCTTTACGGCGATTCCTGCCATGACATGAGTTTCGACCCGTACGACTACGGCATCGGCAACCCTTACACGCCGGTAGGATTTCCCGATTCGATCTTATACTTCGCCCCGCACGGGGGCAACGCCCACCGCTGGGGAGTGACGACCGATATCGAACGGGTGTACCCGGACGCACAGCTTCCGCCGCTCAGCGCCGATTTGGACACTCTCGACGGTGATTATTTCACCGAGGAAGGCTACCTGAAGTACTACGAGTACGAGTACAAGATCGACAACCTCTTGCCCACCGTCCCTTACTGGATGAGCGTCACCGCCTACGATTTTGGTTCGCCCAAGTCCGACCTGGCCGCCCTGGAAACTTCAATCACGGCCAACGCCCAGATGGTCTATCCGTATGCTTCGGAAGACCAGGCGAGCGGTGAGAATCTGAAAGTGTATATCTATCCCAATCCCTACCGCATTGATGCCGCCTACCGCCAGTCCGGGTACGAGGGACGAGGGGATGATATCCGTCCGAACTACCGGGTGCGCGCGCTGAATTTCGCCAACCTGCCGCCGAAATGCACCATCAGGGTGTTCTCTATCGATGGTGACCTTATCCGCGAGCTGGAGCACGATATGGACCCGGTCGACCCTAACTCCGGTCATCACCAGTGGGACCTTATCTCCCGCAACACCCAGGAGATAATGTCCGGATTGTATTACTGGACGGTGGAGGATCCGGACGGCAACGTCCAGATGGGCAAGCTGGTGATCCTGATGTAGCTCCTTCCGGGCGATGGGCGCCCACAATAGATTCTCGCTCTTTTGCAGACTAAATTTGATAGTGAACAAAAACTAACGTGCGGTTAATACCTGGCTAATAATCCCGTGTTATGTTGCCCGCGATGAATTGTTCAGGGCAAAGATATAGAAGAGGTATGATACGGGTGGCCGACATGTTCAAAGGATGCACACATTCAATCAAAACTTTTTTGGTATTGGATGTGCCGGCAAGACTTGGCTACCGGGGCCGTACACTTGTATACAGCCGCTTCCGAATGCCAAAATCTGGCCTACTTGTGAAACAAAATGCACAACTGTTTGCGGCAGCGCCTG
>JAUXCD010000240.1 GCA_030619085.1 Candidatus Zixiibacteriota bacterium | reverse complement strand
GGGGATGGCGATTTCAACCGTGTAGCCGGAACTGTTCACATCAGTATTAGAGTAGAATTCCCCATCCCAGGAGAGATTATCTTCGCGGGCGTTGGCCGACAGGATACCGTCGGCCTGCACATTGGATGCGTTCACGGAAAAATAGTACGCGTTTCGTCCGTCACGAAACGTATCGAGGAACACTTTCACATAGTCACCATCCTGGCTGTCACGACACTCCTTGCGAAGATCAGGCTGCCGACCAATTGTCTGACACCGGAATGCGAAATATATCGCCCACGAATCCTGCAATATATAGGCCGTGGTCGGTTCCGATACTTCCATCCCTTCATTCGGAGTCAGCTGATAAAAAATCGTGACGGAATCGGCGGTCTCCCAGATTTTTTCAAGTACGCCGTCCACCAGCGGGTACTCCGAAGCTTTATTGGTCGTCACTGAAATCCCATCTGCCTTGATTACCGATGCAACAATACAAAGGGCGCAACATAGAAGTAGAATCCTACAAATATATCGACATAGCATATTCAAGATCCTCCATGAATTTCTGTCAAGCGCCTATTTCATTGAAAAACGTTATCTGTGATCACCTCTAATTGGCAGCAAACTGACAAACACACGGCCCTCTCAGTTTTGGACATTTGCAGCCTACAATAAGACCCCCCTGGATGATGGTGTCGCCTGCAGAGAAAGTCCCCGCACTCGGATCCTCTTCCGCCGAAACTGACGAGGATAATATAGCCGTCCCCATCATCGCGGCAGTGAACAGAAGTACTACCGTCAAAATTGTCACGAGAGATTTCAACATAAGAACCCTTCCCTTCAAGTATTTCGTTAAGTAACTAATACTATCTGCTGGCAAAGCCTGCCTTCTTATGTTCACAATTGTTGTGTTGACTTGAAGTATGCCCCATATTAAACATTAACGTATTAGACCATTATTTATCAAGAGGTTTCTTTATATAATATCAAATATGTTCGCAGAATAATCTTGGCACAGGGAGGTACTTGTGTTGACTAATTTGTTTACGGGAATTTCACGAAGATATCTGACAATCCTGACACTGCTGCTGATCGGCTGCAGTTTTCTCCAGTGTCGGCGCGATATCGCCGAGCAACTGCCGCAGAATCCAATCTTAGTCCTCTACGCATTCTCGGCCGAGGGCAAACTCATCGGCGAGCAGATGACGGTCAACCGAACTGACCGGCACATCGGCAGAGCCGTTCTCGTTGGTCAAATCTCCGGGAAAGATATCGTCCTGGCTGAGTCCGGCGTCGGCATGACCAACGCCGCCATGACCACCCAGCGAATGATCGATATTTACCAGCCGCAAGCGGTAGTCTTTACCGGCATCGCCGGTGCTATCGATACATCGGTGCATGTCGGTGATATTGTCGTCGCCGACACCTGGATCGAACATGACTACGGCTATGTCGGGGCGAAAGGGTTCGAGCCGGGGAGACTGTCGTTGTACTTACCGGTGGCAGATAGCCTGGCCAGGATGAGCGACCTGCCGGTTGACAGTGCCCTTCTGGCGGCGGCGACGGGTCTTGAGATCGGTCAGCTTGGGTTAGACAGTATCGGTAGCAGACTGCCGCGTCTTATGGTCGGCGGTGTGGGTGTGACAGGGAACACATTCATCGACAGCAAAGAAAAAAGAAACTGGCTGGTGGAGAACTTTAATGCGATGGTGACTGATATGGAGTCGGTGGCCGTGGCCCAGGTGTGCATTGCCAACGACATTCCTTTTGTCATCTTCAGGTCGGCCTCCGATCTGGCAGGAGGATCAGGCTCGGAAACCGCCCAGGCGGAAATGGATGAGTTCTATCAGATTGCCGCCCGCAACGCCTCGAAGGTGGTTATGGCTTACCTGGCTCAGCTATGACGAGCCAAGCCGGCGCTGCTTAGGCTACCAGAGACACTCGATCTCTTGAAGTTCGGGAATGCGGTCCGTTAGCTCGATGCCGATATCTTCCAGCAGATCAACCTGTTTTTCGATTTTCTTCGCCTTGCGTTCAAGAACTCTGGCATCGTATTCAATCTCTTCCGCTTCCCATTCCATGTCCCGTTCGAAGTCATCGGTGGTGTAGCTGGTAAGGGCCGCCTTGAAAAGTCCACCGATGGCTTTCAGTCCGAGTTTGGCGCCCTTCAGCCCAATTCTGACTCCTTCGGCCACGATTTTCTTGACCGAACGTTCTACCTCAACCGACTGATCATAGAACTCCTTAACCAGTTCCTGTTCAACCTCGTCAAGTTTGATCTCTTCGTCGTTTACATACAACTCGTACTCGGCGTTGATTTCGACCACATCGTAGTCGTCATAATCACACGTAATGACAAGAGTGCTGCCCTCGAAATCAATCGACAGATCACCGTCGTTGTAATCGTAGGTGGTGCTAACGAAGTGATGTTTGGTCTTGGCATCCACTGTGACAAAGGCCAGAACGATCAGGGCCAATGCTAACAGAAAGATCAGGCTTTTTCTCATGACTTGGATTCTCCTGCTGCTGTTTGATTATCTAATATTCTCTACGATGAACCGCCGCTTGATGTTTCACTCTTGAAACGAAGTCCCTTTTCAATTTTCGGGTGTCCCATCGATTGGGTCTTGGGACAATTTTCTTTGCTATATCCGTTGTGTTGGCCTATCTTCCGCCGAGTCAATTGCCGGAAGTGGCGATGAGTGTTTATCCCTGTCCTGGATGCCATCCTCTGAAAGGGCCGGGTTCCCCCGGACACTTCTGGTAATTGCCTGGAAGGTCAGAAGACCATCAGTTTTTTTCTTCTGCCTGTGAAGCTATGGAAAATCAGATTACGGTTTCTTAAGGAGGAACATTATGAAAGCTCTTGCCACCGGACTTGTTGGACTGCTTCTGCTCGCTTTTGCCCTGATGGGTTGCTCGGGTGATACGGGCGCCAAAGAGGGTGACATCCTAAAAGTCCATTACACCGGAATGCTGGGCGACGGCACGGTGTTCGATACCTCGACCGACCGCGAACCGCTGGAAGTCACCTTGGGTGCCGGGACCGTTATCCCCGGGTTCGAGCAGGGGCTTCTGGGTATGAAAGTGGGGGACACCAAGACCATCACTATCCCGGTTGACAGCGGCTATGGTCCCCGCCATGAAGAATTTGTGGTGAATGTTGCCAAGACCAATTTCCCGCCGGAAATCAACCCTGTTGCCGGCCAGCAGCTTCAAATGCAGCAGCCGGACGGTCGGGCCGCGAACGTGCTGGTGGTTGAGGTTGGAGAAGATTCGGTGAAGATCGATGCCAATCACCCGCTGGCTGGGCAGATTCTGATATTCGACCTGGAGGTGACGGAGATCATCCCCGGCGCATAGCGCGGTATTTTAGCTATATCAGATAAACACACGGGTGCTTTTCCACCGACTTGGTAGCAAGCGCCCGTTTTTTTTGTGCGGGGAATCAACTCTTTGTCGAAACAGTAGCCTAAGCGATGACTTCTTTAAGGTGTATCTTGGTCCCCTCGGGAGAAAGCAGGAAACGCTGTGATTTTTCAGCTGGGACAAACCGTATTTCTATCCTGCCGGCGAAAACCGCCGCGATCTTCTTGAGCATGGTCAGCGAATGACCGTTGTAGTCGGCATCTTCCAGGCGGCTGATTACCGACGCGGTAGTGCCAACGTGCTTGGCCAGTTGGCTCTGAGTCAAACCGGCCGCCGTGCGCAGCCCATAGACGGCCGCAGCAATCCGCGCGTTAAGC
>JAUXCD010000132.1 GCA_030619085.1 Candidatus Zixiibacteriota bacterium | reverse complement strand
CCGGACCTTCGGTAGACATGATAGTTATGCATTGGTCCAGCAAGGTGTCTATCCGAAAGAACTTGAAACCATCACCCGAGTAGTATCCCGGCGCCAGAGCAATAGTATCAAACGGAACGGCGGCATCTAGGGCCGTACGTATATCAGCGTAGTCGTCCGGCACGTTCAATACCGCGCCCAGCGACAAAATCGGCAAAACGAGAGAGAGCATAACAACCAGACAGATAGAACGCATAAATCCTCCCCGGCGGTAAGGGTATACCTAAAGATAGATGCAAACGGCGATATTGTAAAGGGAAAAGTGTTGTGGCGCAGTGTTTGCGCGCTCTTCTTGTAGGTCGTTACGCCTGCTCTCCTGGCGTGGTTGGCAGGGAGTGCCAAATGGCAGGAGCACAGGGCTCCTGCCCTAAATCTCGCGCCAATTACGGCCGATCTGCCACTCTCTTTTAATTCTTTACAATTGAGGCAGATTTATTAAATTTATGCGCCCGACGGCCTAGCCGATCGGGCTGCGCAATATATCGGAGAGGTGGCTGAGCGGTCGAAGGCGGCGGTCTCGAAAACCGTTGTACCTTAGGGTACCCAGGGTTCGAATCCCTGCCTCTCCGCATACACACTTCGTGTGATTTATGCTTCGCAAGTATTCCAGGATATCGCTAACATTACTGACCGAATAAACCAGGCCACTCCTGCGCTTCGCGCCGCTTCGGGAATTACTGTTTGACCTTACCAGATTAAACAACACTCAATCAGAGTTCTATATGTATCCCAGATTACCCGCATACTTCGTATGTGTTATACTTCGCATCCTTTCAAGGATACTGTTGATAGTACAAATCAGATAAAACAGGCCCCGCCTTGCGCTCGTGACGAACCAGACTGCCTCACTGTCCATCTAAACAAACCAACGTCATAAAACGTCTTTACACTTTAGAGATAGTTGCTATATTGAAATGTTACTAATCGATCTTACCGGAGGAAGCCGCCCCTCCCAATAACGCAGGACGTCAGGACAAAGGCCGTCTCCTCCTGCCCGTCTGCAGTTTACAACTAAGTACTCCATATGGATTACTACAAAAAGAGGTAATCACTATGAAAGCGCGATTCCTATTGATTGCTCTGCTGCTGACAACTCTCGCTGCGGCAGCTCACGGCGACGACATCTACTTCGTTCGCGTCGCCAGCCACAGCGATGCTGGCCTCCTGTCGCAAACCGGGGCCGCTCCGCTGCTGCGCGTCAACGGCGGCTACCTGGTCACAATATCCGATGACAACGGCACGGACCTGTTTGTGTCAGATCTCCAATTCGAGTTGGTTGCCGCAGGAATTGAGCGGGATCGGCTCATGCTCGACCTTCGCACCGATTCTGCCAATATCGGACGATACCCGCTCGTCTACCAGCAGGGGAACCGTCGGCTGTTCGAGGTCGGCTTCACCGAGGTCGACCGCACGCTGAAATGGCCCGGCCTGGCTCCGCTACAAACGCAGAACCTTCGGTTCGTTTACACCGAGCCGCCTACTATCGACCTCTCGGCGGCGCGTGATATGGTCGATTTAACCGACCTCGTCGCCCAGATCAGTGAGGACTCCTGCGAATCGTACGTGAAGCAACTGGAAGCTTTCGACGGTCGTCTGATGGGGACCGCCTCGAACTACGCCTCTCGCGACTGGATTATTGGTAAGCTCCATGATTTCGGCTATGACTCCGTCTGGACCGATACGTTCGTGGCCGTAAACTTCTGGGAAGATCCGCCGGTGAGCGGCATCTGCCACAACGTGATGGCGTACAAACAGGGCACCGAGTATCCGTTGCACCAGATCATAGTCGGTGGTCATCGCGACGCTTACCCGCTTGTTTCGCCCGGCGCCGATGACAATGCCTCCGGGACCGGCGCCACTATGGAAATTGCGCGGGCACTAAAAGACATCGATACCAAACAATCATTCATCTTTGTCCTCTTTGACGCGGAAGAGACCGGCCTCTGGGGCGCGTGGAATTACGCCCACCGGGCGCTGCAAAACGGCGACAGCATCACGCTTGTGCTCAACCTCGATTGCATATCCTACATGGCCAATACTGACCAGGCTTATCTTTACTGCGGCGACAATAACCCCTATGGATATTTGTGGGATCACCTGGCCGATTCGCTGTCTATCGGCATTGTCGGCAACGTATCAGACTACAGGGCCGAATGGGATGGAGTCGCTTTCGACCAACTTGGATACAGAACAATCAGTCTGGGGGAGGAGCATTATCCGCCGGGAATCCACACGGCTCATGACAGTTCAGTCTATTGTGACTTCAATTATATGGCCCGAATTACCAAAGCATCTCTGGCCATGGTCTACACTGCCAGTGAAACCTACGTGCCCGACCCGCTGCTTCTGTTCGATTATCCCAACGGCGTGCCGATGTTGCTTAGCCCGGCTGAGCCCACCGATATCGGCGTAAGTATCGACAGTTACGCAGGTGGTGTCGCTGTGGGCGACAGTTGTTTGCTCAATTACGCCGTCGATGGCGGTACCTATACGTCGGTGCCGATGGCCAACACGGGGGGGAATCTCTACCAAGCGACTCTGCCCGCCTTCCCCTGTGACAGCAGGATCAATTACTACTTCAGCAGTGCCGAAGTCGGGGGAGCGCATATTGACGATCCCCAGCCGGACGAGCCATTCTTTGCCGGAGTGGCAGTTGAGGCAAACGTTATTTTCGAAGACTACTTCGACACCTATCAAGCCTGGTCGGTGGCGGGCGATGTTGACGCCGGTCAGTGGGGTCGCCTAAGGACCGGTGGTTACGGCTACAGTGGCCAGGCGCCGGTGGATTTCGATGGCAACGACTGGTGCTATTCAACAGGTCCCGAGGACAACGCATGGGAGGCTATCGATGTGGACGGGGGCACAGCCATGCTGCGTTCTCCGGCCTTTGACGTTGCCGAGGGGGAGGCAATGATCGAGTACGCCCGATGGTACTGCAACAGCACCGGCTCCAGTCCTTTCAGCGACGTCTTTACCGTTCTCATCTCCAACGACTACGGCGCCACCTGGCCGACGGTGGTGGAGACTGTCGGGCCGGTGCAGCAGGCATCCGGCGGATGGTATGTCCATCGCTTCTGGGTCAGCGATTTCATTGAGCCCACCGACCGCATCCGCCTGCGCTTTGATGCCGCCGATCTGGGCGGGGGGTCGACAGTCGAGGCGGCGGTTGACGCTGTAAAAGTTACATTTTTCTCATCGGGCCCCGATGTTCAGATCGTGTCGGAATCTGTCCCTGATTGGACAGCATCGCATACCTTTTCATTCCAGTTACAATCGACCGGCGGCTATGGCACCGTCACCTGGAGTGACGCCTATGATGACCTGGCCGGAACCGGACTGACCTTGTCGGAGTCGGGGCTGCTCAGCGGAATCCCGAGCGCGGCCGGTACGATCGGCTTCACCGCCAGAGCAACCGATGATGTCAGCCGTACCGATGAGCATCTCTATGCGTTTGAAATAAATACGGCCCTGGCGATAAATGACTTGGTTGACGAAGCTTGGCAGGGGCTGGCTTACTCGTTTGTAATGACGGCTACCGGCGGTACCGGAGAGCAGACATGGACCGACCGCGACAGCGACCTGGCCGGAACGGGGCTGACTCTCGGCAGTGATGGGCTTCTGGCCGGGACACCGATTGGTACCGGGTTAATCGATTTCACGGCCCGGGTCGAGGATGAGGTGGGCGCGTCGAATGAGACGCTCATCGGACTTCAGGTATCGATACCATTTATTTGCGGTGACATGGATCAAAGCGAAAGCCCACCCGATATTTCCGATGTGACCTACTATGTCGATTACATGTTCGGCGGCGGGCCGCCGCCTATAACCAGAGCGGCCGACGTGAACTCATCGGGTGAACTCGATGTCAGCGACCTGACGTATATGGTAGAGTACCTTTTCAACGGCGGACCGGCTCCGGCCTGCCTGTGAGACTTCAGTCCCTGACTTTGCGAGAGTAACAGGTCCAGACTTGTCTGGACCTGCCTCGGTCAAATACGCAAGTCTTTTTGTGTCTGAAGCCTTGCGCTCCTGACGCAGGACAGGCTTGCCCCGATCGTTGGTTTCCTGTATATTAACGTGTCGAATGCCTTGCCCCCCAATGAGGGTGGACATCTGGTGAAAAAGGGTCAGCAGGGTGATCTCTTGGAACATCATTTGTCATAGAGGGTAATCTGATGTCCTTTCCCGGATATCGATTTCTTGTCATATCAGTAGTCACTCTCGTCTTGACGCTCGAGGTGGATGCCGTTACTCCGACCACCGATCGCCGCATGACCGATGACCTCACCGAGGATTTGCGAGAAGAGCTCAAAATCAAAGAGAGACCCTATCAGTTCGGACTGGCGCCGCTGGTAAATACCTCATCAGACGAAAACAAGACGGGCATCGGTGGCAGCCTCTTTTTCGATTACGACAGGTTTAAGCCGATCGCGTTTCAGGTCGTGTTTGGAGTCTACTGGTCGAAGTTTCGAACTATCTTTCCCGGTCAGCGGCTGGTATCCTTTAACGGTGACCTGGACATTTTATATAGACCGCCCGTGGGCAGGCTGCATCCGTACATCGGTGCCGGTATCGGGGTGATTGCTAACTCCTGGCCGACCGGCGAGCCGGACAGTTCGTACTCGCTGGGCGGCTACGATAAACGAACACCGACCGAGAGTCTTGATTTCGGGTCAACCCTCGCCGTGCATGTGCGCACAGGGACCTTCGTGAAGATAAGCCAGAACATATCGCTGTTCGGCGACATAAGAATAACCACGAACAGCCTTGATATGCCGGCAATCAGAACCACCTTTCCTTCAGGCCAAACATATAAAGAGACAGTCGATTACAAGGTTGGCGCGGTTTCGGTGAAGCTGGGTATTGTCATTCGTGTTCGCAATTAGACAGCGATACTCCTGTGGCATGCCACCCATTATTATTGATTGCCATTCTGATTCTTGTTTGCTATATTTAGTCAGTCCACCGCTCCAACCGGTGGTATCGCGGCGCAGTGGCATAACGGCATAGCCGCTTCCAAATGTGATCCACATCACTGTTAGTCACCTTCAGAATACTCCGCGCTGAGTTGCGTCACCGCATCGATGCTGTCTGCCCGCATCCCGGTATGATCTGCATCTGTGACGCATTTGATTGTACCTTGAGACGATAAGCGTGTCATAACAGTCAGCCCAAGGACTCAGGCAATCCACGAGATATCGAACAGGTATCGTACGGGCCTGGTTGTGACGAGATACATCTAACAGATTTGGTTTTTGATACAAAGGAGGATGAGATGAGAAAAGGAGTTAAGCTGAAGGATGAGAGCGAGGTTTTTATCCGCGAGATGCATGCCGATGATCTTGACCGCTCTCTGACGTTTTTCCGGAGTTTGTCCGATGGCGACAGGGCTTATCTCAGGCGCGATGTTACTGACCGCGTAGTCGTTCGGGAGCGAATCGAAAGAGTAAATTCCGGACGGGTCTTCAGGCTGGTGGCGGTTGTCGATGACAAGATCGTGGCGGATGGTTCCCTGGAACTGGAAGCCCACGGCTGGAAAGAGCACATGGCCGAGATTCGACTGATCGTAGCGCCGGAATTTCAGCGCAAGGGGCTGGGTACGTTGATGGCTCGTGAGCTGTATCTGCTGGCGGCCAGCAAGAAGGTTGAGGAAATCATTGTCAGAATCATGGCACCGCAGAAAGGTGTCCAGGCTATCTTTAAGAAACTCGGTTTCCACAAAGAGGCGGTACTGCACCACTATGTCAAGGATATCGCCGGAACCAAGCAGGACCTGGTGGTCATGCGCTGTGATCTCGAGGAACTCTGGCAAAAACTGGGTGATCACCTGCATGACAGCGACTGGCGACGCACTCGTTAATCAGGCAGCGATACCGACTGCCGGCATTTTGAGGTTTGATTTTTACGGTGTCTTTTGATATTCTTCCGGTATGACCACCATGAGATTGACATCGACCGCCGCGTTGATCGTCACCTTGCTGCTGATAACGGTGGCGTCGGTGATGAACGTCGACTGGTTGTGGGGCGTCAATCACCTGCAATATCTCGGCAATTTTATCTGGTACGTTCTAGGCCTGCTTGTCATCGGGTCGCTCTATTTCGCGTTCGGTCGTCTGCCTGAAAAGAATCTGGATACCGCGGCCGAAAAACTGTCGGACATAGTGTGGGGAAGGTCATTTGCGTTGCGGATGGCCCTGGCGCTGGTTTCTACGGCGATCTTCTTTTTTATGCGGGTGCAAACCGCTTTCCTTGGCGATGGTTACTTCCTGCTGAATATCTTTGGAAGGCACGAGGCCTACACCGCCGACCTCATTAAACCCCTCAGTATCTTCATCATCAACAACGTGCAGTTTCTCTTTGGCGGTCACAGTTATGAAACTGCGCGGTATGCCTTCCAGACTTTGAGCATCGTCTCCGGGTTTTTCACGGTATTCAATTTCATAGTGATAGCCGGTCTGCTGTCGCGCACGGCATGGGGGAGACTGCTGAACCTGGCCGTGCTGCTGTTTTCCGGATGGAGCCTGCTGTTTTTCGGGTATGTGGAATACTATCCGATGCTGTGGCTGGCGGCATCGTTTTTCGTGAGATTCGCTCTGGAGTTTGTAAAAGGCCACAGGTCGCTCTGGATTGTCCTGGTATCGTTTGTCATCACCGCAGTCATCCATGCCCAGACGATATACTTCCTGCCGGGGTTACTGTATCTAATTGCATACAAAATGTCACCCGACGCGGTGGACAAACTGTCGGCGAAGGTGTTCGCCCTGCTTACAGTGATAATTCCGATAGCGGCGATAGTTGCCGTGCTGCTTGCCGGGCGGATGATGACGTCCGGTGCCAACCCATTTCTGCCGCTGCTTCCGCTGGGCAACTCGTTTCCATTCTACGCCGTGTTATCCACACGCAACCTTGCGGAGATTGCCAATCTAGCCCTTTTGTGTTGTCCCGCGCTGCTGATACTTATCACAGGCATTGGCAGGCACGCGCAGTCGGAAACAGACCACACTGCGCGATTGCTGGCGCTTTTTTCTGTGGGCTCGCTGATGTTTGTATTGACGATGGACCCGGTGCTGGGGATGGCGCGCGATTTTGACCTGATGTCGCTGACCCTATTGGCCCCTGTGCTGCTGATTCTGCACTTTGTCAACAGAACAACCCAACGGGTAACGATGCGATTCGTGATGGTGTGCGTGGTGGTGTCGTTGTTGGTTTCGGTCTCTTATATGCAAGCAAATATCTCGGTGGCATCTTCAGAGAGCCGGATCCATGACCTTCTGCGCTATTACGGCGCTAAGGAACGCGGGGGATGGTCGTCCTTTGCCGGATATTTGCAAAATAAGAAAGACATGGTTACGCACGACGAGGTTGTCCGGGAGATGGATGCCGTTTTCCCCGATCAGAAGAAGTACCGCAATGTTCTGAGTCTGTTGTCGGCGGGCAAGCTGGATGAAGCGTCGACTCTGGCCGAAAAGCTGGTGGTCAGTCAGCCGGACAATGGCGAGTTTCTTGGGGCGCTGGGACAGGTGAAGATGCGGCAGGGGGAGTATGACCGCGCCGCCAGGTTATACGAGATGGCTATCAAGACCCATCCCAACCACCACAACTATATTGCCCTGGGCAGAAT
>JAUXCD010000065.1 GCA_030619085.1 Candidatus Zixiibacteriota bacterium | reverse complement strand
TGTCGTGGCCGCGTGTCTTATGGTGCCTTACGGCAATTATATCATCTGTTTGTTTAGGGTGGGATATTCCACCGGAAAGGATTAATCGTAACGGTGGGGGCATAGTCTTTGCTCTGGTAAGACTGAACTTTTGTACCTGGCTATGTCGCTAAAGTAATGAAATATCAAGCTGCCCACAGTCTTCCGCGTATCCGGACAATCCTGCTCGGCTTTTTCATCTGTGCCATTGCGCCTGCCATCCAGGCTCAATTGGCGGCCGCTGAGATGGAAATACTCTCGGCTTTTGATGCTGAGCCGATCACGGTTGACTACTCCTGTCCCATCGGTAAGCTGGTCGATTTCACGGTAGATGTCTCCGATCCGACCGTAGCAGAGACATCGGATATCGACCTCAATTTCAAACTGCAATTGGGCGATTTTCTTCAACTCAAAAACGGCGGCTTGGCTTTCGCTTTTCCGTATGGGTTCGATCTTAACGAAGTGACGGTTGCCGGCATCGAAGACAGCTTCGAGCCACTCAATTACGAAGTAGACCACATCAGAAAATTCGGCCGAGTGCTCTTTGTGTACCTGACAAGGAATTACTGGTCAGATTCAACCGACACCTACCGTCTAACGGTGTTTATAGATATCGCCTTGCATTTACAGAGCGTTGGCCTGCCCCAGTGGGCCGGTCAGTACACCGTGGCAGGCATTGCCTTCGATAAAAAGAAACGGCTCGTAGCCGGTCCCTCGCTGTCCGATTGGTTTGAGATACAAGCCGGTCTCCCTGTTTCTATAAGCGTTGAACCCGACACGGCCATGATTGTGCGCGCCGGGCAGGTTATTCCTTTCACTGCTTTGGCGGTCGACAGCTATGGCAATGAAGTGGGGGAGATCGAGGCGGACTGGTCGTTTACCGAAGACTCCGATCCGGTCGGCTTGCTTTCCGGCTCGGTGCTCTACACTGAAAAAGTCGGTCAGTGTCGTCTGCAGGCCACCTACAATGGCCAGACCGCGCTTTCCGGCGTCATAACCGTTCTGCCCGGGGAATTGGCCGTCATCGATCTCGACATCGCCACCAGTCAGGTGGTGGCGCACCCGCTGATGATTCGGGCACAAATGACGCTTTTTGACGCCTACGGCAATCTCAAAACAGACTATGACCTCGCAGCTAAGCCTATCAACATGACCGTTTCCGAGGGAGAACTAACACCTGCTTTAATCGATGATGCGGCTTTATTCGACGACGGTGTAATTGACCTGTTGCCGCTGAACATCACCTATACCGGCCAGTCGGCAACGGCCGACATAGTCGCCGGAAACAACGGCGCCTCCGGATCGGCAACGGTAGCGTTCAATGGTTATGACATTCTCGAGGTCCTGAACGGCGATGGTGGCACCCTCAGCCACATATTCTCCGGCATGGAGACGACGGTTCTGATCCCGGTCCGTAATGGCGGCAATCTAACCGCATCCGAGCAGCCTCTGCTCACCGCCAGATACGCGTTTGACGACGGGTTTGTCGAGACGATTTTTGTACCGGGCGCGTTTTATCTGGTCGATACCCTGGAGGTGGTCTTGCCTCCTCACGCTACTTTGCCCGACGAAGATGATCTGGTAGTCAGCTTGGAAGCAGTGTACGAAATCGACGGTTTTCACCTGACAACCCATGATACGCTGACGCTGTCGATTGAGGTTTCACCTCCGAGCCGGTTCGATGTCGTCGACGGATCATTTATGCCCGATACGGTGTATCCTGCGGTGCCCTTTGAAATATCTTTCGACGTTTACGGCGGTAACTTTGACGGCCCCATTGACCGCACTGATTTGACCGTAACCCTGACCGATGGACCAACCGGCAGTTCCGCCGAAATCTATTCCGGCTCTCCCGAGGCGACCGGCCTAAGTGGGGGCGTTATCAGCTACGCCGGAATCGAGGCTTTGGTGCCGAGTGAGATGAACCTTCCGGCTGGATGGTACCGGGTGCACCTGAGCTATGAGTTGTTGTCAAACGGCAGTTTTTTCACTCTTGCCAATCCCTATCCTGATTCGATATATCTCCTCGATGAAGCTTCCCTGAGCTATGTTCCCAATTCCCTCACGCCGCAAGCAGTGTATGGCGGCGCAGAGAACATCTTCAGTTTTGACCTGGTTCTGGATGAATCATTCTCTGCCGCAGTTGCGGTAGAGAGCGGCAGTTTCACAATTGAGGGTGCCGGATTTACCACCACTCAGACTCTCGTCGTCTCCGGCGGCAGCCTGGCGCCAGGTGTCAACCATGTCGAGACTCGGCCGCTGTACGTACCTTCCGACCAAGTGGGGGAGATACTAACGGTAAGCACTGCTGTGACATATCGCACACCGTTTACGGGTGATCATATCTTTTCGTTTTCCAGTGATTTCGATGGTCTGCAGTTGGTCGTCAATCCTCGCGGAGAAGTGCAGATTATCGATGTGACTGTCGAGGCGCCCAACAGTCCTCGCGTGAACACCGGCCAGCAGTTCAAGTTAAGTTGCTTGGTGGTGAATGTCGGCGAGGTGGCGGTGGAAGACTTGCGCCTGGTTTTGACTTCGGACGGGTCGTCCGTGTTTGACTCCGATAAGGCGGTCTTGGTGCCGGCTGGCGATACCGTGACGGCAATGTTTGATGTCACCGCTGCTTCCGTACCCAATGAGCAGGAGCTGTTTACGGTGGATATCGTACCCAACGGTGTATTTCCTCTGCCACCGGTGAATCACATGGTGCTGGTTGTAATTGAGCAGCCGGCCGAGCTGGTCTTAGAATATAATTTATTCGGTTTGAAAAATAATGCCATTGACCGCGGCGCCGAATTTTCTATGGGCGTACGGCTCACGAATCTCGGCACCGGCAGGGCCTCCACGGTCGATTATATCCTGACCACCGGGGGCGTCAATTTCGGCGATGCCCACTTTGATTCCGGTCCGATTCCGGTGGGGGATTACCTGGTCTTTCCGTTTCTAGCACCTTCATTCGATACTACCGTGACCTTCGAGTTCTCCCTGACCGGTCGCCCGGTGGAATCTAACACCGGTC
Organism: Candidatus Zixiibacteriota bacterium; assembly: GCA_030619085.1. GTDB lineage: Bacteria > Zixibacteria > MSB-5A5 > GN15 > FEB-12 > JAUXCD01. The sequence goes on along the minus strand of JAUXCD010000065.1, from coordinate 9,541 downwards.
TTCCCGCCGAGATCAGCGATACCTCGTTCAGTTTCGAAGTTAGAGTTCAGGCAGTCGAGGGTGACCTTCTGGTGTCGGCGCAGGCGGTTGGGACTAACCTGGTCAAAATTGGACGCTCGAAGGAAATGCTGCAATTGGATTTTGCCAACGACGCTGCCAATGCCAATTCCATCGTCGAAATACAACATCTAAAATTCTCATTCTTCGACGACCGGCAACGTCCTCTCGCGCTGGACGGACTTTTGAATACGGACTCGACCGGGCTTTACCTCGGTGGCCAACTGGTCTCATCGGCCGAACTACTCGACAACGGTCTCACTTTCACTCTTTACGGTGTTACCGTGCGGCCCGGTGAATCTGTGTCCCTGGTGCTGGCGTCGCTGTTTGAGAAAGCGATCTCCAGTACAGTGACGTTGCGGCTGGATATCGGCCAGGTGGAGGCGGAGTTTGTTGCCGGTCCGTTTGTGGGGCGACATCCCAGTATCACCGCTGCCGATGACGAGTTTATCAGGACTTTTACCTATGTCTTCAGAGGAGCCTCATTCGAAGAGTCCGTGGTGGTGGAAAACAACCCGTTCAATCCGAACGAACAGCCGCTGAGGATGGCCTATGATCTGGCCGTGCCGTCGTCAGTCGAAATGAGGATTTACACCATCACCGGCGAAGAAGTTTACTCCTGGGATATCCCGATGGGCCACGAAGGAGCCACAGTGGGGGAGAATATCTTTGAGTGGGACGGTCGCAATGATTCATCTCACGGCGTCATGAACGGCGTTTACATCGTCTCCGTCAAAATAGTTGCCACGGGTGAGCATTCCCTGCGAAGGGTAGGGGTGGTGCGATGACACGACGCGGACTACTCATACTCGTGTTGGTCGGCTGCTTGATGTTTACGGCAGCGAGCGCCATGGCGGGCGACGCCGGGCGCGAGTCACCATTTACGTCCGGAGCGGGCGCTCGTGCGCTAAGCATGGGCGGCGGATTCACTTCGATCGGCGACGATGCCTCGACTGTTTTCTACAACCCGGCCGGTTTGACCAATCTGGACTATTCGGAACTGTCCTTCATGCACATGACCCTCTTTGAGGGAATCCGCTACAATTACGCCGCCTGGGTGTATCCCACGCTGAAGCTGGGTGGTTTCGGCGTGGCTCTCATGCGGGTCGGTACCGACGACATTACCCGGCGCGTTGATTTTGTCGAGACTGGCACTTTTGATTACTCCAACTTCCAAATGCTCCTGGCTTACGGTAACAGAGTTCACCCGCAGATAGCTTTTGGTTTTAATATGAAAATCGTCAACCAGTCAATTGACACGTACTCCGATTACGGCATCGGACTCGATTTCTCCATGCTGGCCGATTTCAGTTCGCATACCAGTTTCGGCATTATCGTCCGTGATCTGATTCCGGCCGAACTCAAGCTGAACCTGTCCAAGGAGTCAGTGCCGACGTCGGTGATGGGTGGTCTTTCGTATCGCGGGATGGTTTTTGACGACCGGGTGCGGATGCTGGCCTCGATAGAACTGGAAAAAATAGAGAACCGGTCGGTCAAGCTGCACACCGGTGCCGAGCTTACATTCCGCAACGCCTACATGCTGCGTCTCGGCTATGACCGGGATAACCTGGCGTTCGGAGCCGGATACAGGCAGGGTCGCTTCCAGTTTGATTATTCCTACAAGCTGCTCGATTACATCGACAACAGTCACCGGCTGTCGGTGACGGCGTTAATTGGACCGTCAATGGCCGACCGCACGGAGAGGGTGGCTATCAGGGACCAGCAAGAGGGATCGCAACTTCTGGCCGATGAGCGTCGTCGCCAGTTCGATTTCTTCAGGGACAAGGCCGATGGGTTCTACGACCAGTTCCGTCTCGATTCAGCTGTGACCTATTACAACCGGGCGCTGGCCTTTGATGAAAGCAATGAGCAGATAATTGGCACTATCGCAGCAATCGAAGAAGCCTTCCAGATACAGACCAAGCGGCGCGAGCAGATTGCACATGCGGAATTGGAGATAAGGATTTCGGTCGAAAACTACCTTGGGCAGGCGCGAAGTTTCTACACTAAGAAAAACTACTCGGCGGCCCTGGATCTATTGAAGTTGATATTAGACATCGACCAGAACAATCAGGGCGCCCTGTTGCTGCGGAGTGCAATCGAGGATGATATTGCCACGGATATCGCTGCTAACCTGAAAGTGGCCGGTAAAGCCGAGGATGAAAAGGAGTATTTCCGGGCAATAGAGGCTTATACCCGCATCCTCGAACTTGATCCCAGCAACGCCGAAATCCATGCGGCCAAGGGACGTCTCGGAGCCAAACTTGATCTGGCCCATCAACTCAATCTCGGTATCGAAATGTATAAAGTCGGTCAATATGAGGAAGCAATGAAACGCTTTCAGGCTGTCCTGGATGTAGACCCGGATGACCCGGTGGCACTGGAGTACATGGAGAAGCTGACCCCTGCGGCTGACGAAGTGTCGACCCTTGAAGATTTACAGAAGAACAAGACTATCTGGCAGTTTTACCTCGACGGCCTGCGCTTCATGCGCAACAAGGAATATGAGAAAGCAATTGAAGCCTGGCAGAAGGTCCTCAAAGCATACCCTGACAATCTGGATACCCGCAACAACCTGGAGCAGGCACGCCTGAGGTTGAAGTCGGAAGAGTCAAAATAGTCAAACGATGCAGTTATTTTTGTAGACGAAGCCCGGCGGCCTCGCTACCATGAAGCGTATGTTCCGACGTCCCACCAAGGAAATCAACGCCGAGTTTATGGCCGAGGAGAGATTCCTCGATAGCCTGCAAAGGGTAGTCAGGGAGAGCTGCATCACCGGTGGTCTCTCACAGAAAGACACCACCAGCGTCCTGCTGGCTATTGAAGAAGGTGCCACGAATATTATCCGCCATGCCTACCTGTACGAAAAGGGCACTATCAGGCTGCGTATCGTCATCTACAGCAAACTCATCGTCTTTTCGCTGATCGATTCCGGTCGATCTTTCAATCCCGAGGGCTCGGATGCTCTTGACCTGGAGAAACTGGTGGAGTCAGGCCGCAAAGGCGGACTCGGTTTTTACATGATCAAGCGCATAATGGATACCGTGGAGTATATCTCGGCGGCTGGCTTCAACGAACTGAGGATGACCAAACGGATAGCGAAGACTTCCGCTCAGAGTCGTCCGCTCCTGCGTCGGCTGTTCACGCTTAGGGTGAAGTTCTCGTTCTGGACCTTTCTGCTGGTATTGGCTATTACCGGGGGTGGTTTCTATTATTTTGACCGCCATACGTCGCGCCAGATCTACGACCACCTCGATGACACCGTGAAATCTCTGGCTATGACCGTGGCTGACCAGGCGGCCGGCTACCTGATAAATCGCCGTTCCGCTGTGGAGTTCGACCAGTTGATTGTCAGCTACCTGCGGGCCAACCCCGAGATCAGGCTCATTGTCCTGACCGACTCGGTCGGTCTGATCATGGCGCACTCGGAAGACGTGCGCAGTATTCGCAAGCCCTATCGTTTGCCGGACGCCATCAATGAAGCGCGAATGGAGACACCGCAACCGTATAACTTCGCGGGGGAGAACCTCAGCTACCTCATGACCCCCATCATGACCGGTGAAAGACAGATAGGTACGGTTCATCTGGTGTATTCCGCGGAAGTGCTCCATGCTCAACTGGACCAGGCGCGCCAGCAGATAGCATCGCTGACGCTGGTGCTATTGCTCCTGGGGGTGCTGGCCATCTATCTTCTGTCCAATTACTTCGTGCGGCCCATCGCCAATATCACTCACCGCGTACGCCGGTTTACATCGGGTGATCTCGAGGCGGAGCTGCCGCTGGAGGGTGCCGAGGAGTTCTTCGAGATTTCAAAAGCCTTCAACCAGATGATGACCCGTCTGAGCCGGGACCGCCAGAATATCATCGCGCGTGAGAAATTAGCCAAAGAGATCGAGGTCGCTTCGCAGATTCAAAAGACTCTACTGCCAACCAAGCTGCCCGATCTTCCGGGTCTGGAGATCGATGCCTTCTACCGGGCAGCCTCGATGGTCAGCGGCGATCTGTACGATGTTTTTGAAATAGCGCCCGGACGGTACTGCCTAACGGTGGCCGATGTTTCAGGCAAGGGAGTACCGGCGTCGATGTTGATGTCGATGCTTCGCACGGTAATCCAGATCTTTGCGGTGGAAGAGCAATCGGCCAAGAAAACACTGGTGAGGGTCAATCTCTACCTCCAGGACAACATGCCCCCCGGCATGTTTATTACGGTGATGCTGGTGATTTATGACGTCTCTGGTCAGAAGCTCAGCCTGGTTTCGGCCGGTCACAACCCGATGCTGTATTTCAAGGCACAAACAGGTGAGGTGATGAAGGTCAATCCCAGCGGGATGCCTCTGGGGATGCCATCGACCCTGATGCAGACCTTTGAGGAGCGTCTCGACGAGGTACACCTGTCTCTGTACGACGGCGATATATTCTTCATCTTCACCGACGGTCTGTCTGAAACAATCAACAAACAGGGTGAATGTTACGGCATCGACCGTCTCTTCAAGTTTATCGGTCATCAAGTTGATTCCGAACCCTCGCAGGAAGTCTCTGAAATATCCTCTGCCATAACCCGGGAACTGGATCGTTACGCCGGGTTCGCCAAGCCGAACGACGACATCTCTTTCATCATTGCCCGCGCCAAACGCGGCGGCGACGACGATAACGTCGGTGAAACCCGGCAGCAGAACGACATGCAGGTCGTAAAACTTACGGATCCAGACCGCAAACAGGCCGATTCTCAGTAATCTTTTTACTTGCCAGTCGCTTTCCCCATCGGTTTTATTCATCAAGAAGGCCTGTTAAGGGTCGGAAAACTAAGGTATGGACAGCAATATTAATATATCGCTCTCGGAGCGCGACAGGGATGACATCTCTGAAATCCGGGTAGACGGCGTTATTGACACCATCACGGCCAGTGAGCTGGAGAAGGTGATTGATTCGCTCATCAATCGGCAGCGGTATCATATCCTTATCGATCTGGCCGGTGTCGAGTACATCTCGTCGGCCGGGTGGGGAATCTTTATTTCTCACATCAAGGAGGCAAGGGCCGCCGATGGCGACATCAAGCTCGTCAACATGATTGACAACGTCTATGAGATCTACGAGTTGCTGGAATTCGAGAATGTTCTGAAATCCTACAACAGCATAGATGAAGCCAGGATGGATTTCGGTAGCTCTCTCTCTGAATCGGGGCTAAAAAAAAAAGACAACGCGACGACCAGACTGACGGTAGTTGACCAACTATCGCCTCAGACCGGCGATAACAACCGCGTGTCCGGCTCATCGGGCAACGGTTCAGGCCGGTTGACGGATGACGTCGTGCGTGTTCTCAAATCCGTGAAACAAGACCCTTTTGTATCTATTGGCGAACTGCGAAGGGACCTGAACCGAAGGTCGTTATCAACACGCATTGGTTGGTGGCAGGTCTTCTTTATCCTTAAAAAGCAGAAGCTGCTGACGCGAAGGTCGCGTTTTCGCTATGCGCGCAGTTATTACCGGTCGTGATTTTGGTTGACAGTCTTTCGGCAAACCCTATATTACTATTAGGGTTAGGCTAAAAACATGACGATACAATACCTGCTCATAGTCGCTCTGTTGAGCCTGGTTGCAATTCTCGCAATATTGCTATATGTCAGGATACACCGCGAGAAGCGATTTGCCTCAACCTTGAAAGCGATGAATCTTGAGGATTTCGCGGCTTTTCTCCGGTCCAACAGTGAGGATGGCACCATTCAGCAAGTGGCGTCAAAAGTCAGTAACCTGCTCAAGGGATCGCTCGGTTGTGAACGCATTATCTTCCTGCGCAAGAAGCGGGGCTTGCTGGAGCTCAATTACTACCATGGTATCACGCGCTTCAACCGGCGGGACTTTCGCATCAAATTCTCCCGCCAGATGACATCGCAGTTACGCGCTGATTTCTTCCCGCGGCCCCTTGAGGATTTGAAAACTTATCTCCCGGCAGAATTCTACCATAAAATCACTGAGTTGGGGTTGGACATGGTTTTCCCCATTTACTGGCGGGACAATCTATACGGCATCTATTTTGTCCGGTCCAGTCACAAGACGGACTTAAAAACATTCAACATGCTGATTGCCTCGGTGGCCCAGTCGCTGTCGGCGGCTTACCATATTAAATGGCACGAGACGAAATATGACGACCTTCAGAAGAAACTAACCGATATCAGCGGCCAAGCAAGGCAAACCGACCGAGCTAAGGAAACGACCATTGCCGCTCTGCTGAAACTCATCAAGCAGCGTAAGTCGGATTCACTGGTGTCGGCTATCGTCGAGCTATTGAACACGGAGTTGGGTATGAACAACGTTGCGTTCATGTACGAGTCGCGCAGCGACGGCAAGGCCCAGCTGGTTTTTCGCGGCGAGGGCAACCGCACTCTCAAGATTCCCTCTCAAGCCTCGTTCGATGAAGTGGTGGCCGCGATTGGTTCCAACAGCGTGGTGAAAATTGATAACCTGGCGGGCAAGAACAATTCCCTTCAAACCTGGGCCAGGGATTTCTCGCAGCAGGGATTGAAGTATGTCACCGCTTTACCGTTGGCTCCGGACCGGACCGCGGTGCTGGCCTGGGGCGGCAAACCGGCTAACAGCATCAACCGGGAACTGGATTTTCTCAGAGCATACGCTATGGACCTTTTGGATAACGCCGAATCGTATGAGAAGATTGAAGAACTGTCCTACACCGACAGCCTCACCCGCCTGTCCAACCAGCGTTACTTCCATAAACGTCTGGAGGAGGAAATCAGTCGGTGTAAGCGTTATGATCGCCAACTGGCCCTGATATTCTTCGACCTGGACGACCTGAAACACGTCAACGACACCTATGGTCACCTGGCCGGAGACAGTATCCTGCGGCAACTGGGTGAGATACTTCGTCAATCGATCCGGTCGATTGACATCGTGGCGCGCTATGGCGGCGATGAATTCTGCGTCATAATGCCGGAGGCCGACGAGGATACCTGTATCCGGTTCATGAAGCGTTTGAAGGCCGAGGTTAACCGGTCGCAGTTTACAGCGGACGGTGTACCCGATTACATCAATTGCACGGTTTCCCTGGGCGGTGCGGTTTTCCCCGACCACGCCGACGAAGCCAAGAAATTGATTCATTTGGCCGATATGGCACTTCTGAGAGCCAAAGAAGCCGGGCGTGACCGGTGTCTGCTCTACGAGCACCAGTAATCCATTTTCCCCACAGAGATGATTCTTTTTCTTCTTTACAGCTTTTTGAGGGTGGCCTATATTGCTACATCTAAATGAAATAGCAGCAAATGCCGACCTTAATATAAGCTGTCTAAATGAAAAGATTTAGGGATGGAATCCTGTATGAAGACCAAAGGAATGGCTATAATTTTTGCACTGCTGGCACTGGCAATCTCAACGGCTTCTGCCACCGAGTATCAGATTGGACCGGAAGATGTTCTGGAGATAAGTTTCTGGCAGGAACCGACGCTCAATACCCAGGTGCGGGTCAGCCAGGACGGAACTATCACTCTTGATATTATCGGCCAGATAAATGCTGTCGGTAAGACCACCAACGAGTTAGAAAACGAAATCGTCAGGCAGATTTCCCGTATCAACAAACGTATCTCACAAGCCGTGGTTCGGATTGTTGCCTATAATTACCAGTATGTTTTTGTCTCCGGACAGGTGAATCTGCCGGGTAAGAAGACTTTTGAAGCTATCCCCGACCTGTGGACCATTCTCAACGAAGCTGGTGGTATCACCGAGTTCGGCGATCTAAGCCGCGTGACGATCATCCGGGGCGGAGACCGGGCCGGACAGGTCGAGATAGTAAATGTCGCCGCCGCCATCGGCAGTGGCCAGGCCGACCGCCTGCCGCGTATCGGTCGTCAGGACACTATTGAGGTACCCCGGATGCCGTCCGGGATTCCTTCCGGTGATTTGACCCAGCAGGTCGAGAGGAAGAACGTTATTTATGCAATCGGCGCCGTCAACGCACCTGGTGCTATCACTTTTGAAGAAAACGTCGATATCATGGAAGTCCTCGCCAAATGCGGCGGACCGACGGCCGGGGCCGATCTATCGAAAATAAAGGTCGTCACCAAAGACGGCTACTATGCCCAGGCCCTTGAGTTTAACATAGAGAAATACAGTGAAACGGGAGCCTTGACCCGCTACGTCCTGCGTCGGGAGGACGCCCTGATAGTGCCGTACGCGCGGCGCGGTGGTCTTTTCGGTGTTGACTGGGGCACGCTGGCGACTATAGCCGGCGTGGCAACCTCGGTGATACTGATATACGATCGGGTATCACAGAGTGACGAGACACGGTAATATCCAGAGTTTGAATAACTGTAATGAACTTAAATTCACCAAAGAACAAGTCGTTTGACGTAAAAGATATCATGGCCATTCTGGTCAGGCAGAAGTGGCTTATTATCATTCCGGTGATCATTTGTTCGATTGTGGCCTACGGTGGCTCCTACTATTTGCAGCCCAAGTACAGCGCATCTTTAATTATCTGGATTGACAAGCCGGTCTCGGTGTCGCGCGAGTTGATGAGCATTATAGGATCAGAGGGCTATCGTCGGGAGTCCGGGGAAGATCGTCGACGACGTCTGCAGGCTCTTCAAAATGAAATCACGTCACAGACGTATATCTACCAGTTGATTCGCGATCTGAATCTTGACAACAATCCCGACATTACGCGTCAGGCCGCGAAGATGCGTGAGACCAATCCGGAATTCTCGGTCGAGGAACTCAAATACAATCTTCTGCTGGATCAGCTTCGTGATCAGATCGCCGTGGCTTATGTCGGCGCCAATCAGATCAGGCTCGGGGCGGAATCGACCGACCCGATCCTGGCGCGCGATATCGTCTCCCAGTTGGCCGAGATCATGGAGGCGGAAAAGACCAAGTATGAAATGGAAAAGATTCTCGACAACCAGAATTTCGCTGACCTGCAGCTTCAGAAGACGGAGCACTTTTATCAGCAGGAAATAGACTCCTTAACCCGGGCGCAGGCGCGTTTGTCGGAGTTCAGGCTGCCCGAAATCATATCCTCGGAAGCCAACCGTCGCGAAATTCGGCTCGATATCGACCGCACGCAGGGGGAAATCAAGGATTCCCGCAGCCGCCAGGAGAACCTCCGCACCGAACTGGCTGAGTTGGACCTTGACAGATCTCGGCTTAAATTCACCGATTCGCTGGTTAGACTGCGGACGGATATCGACGGCGAGATGGTCAATCTGGCGGACCTGATGGAGCGTTATCCCTGGACCGCAGAGAACGTCATCAATATCAATATTCGTCTCAATGATTATATGAAGACGCTCAACAGCGAAATCGCCGACCTGGTTGATAAGCAATTCAGCTCTTATCCTTCCGAGCAGAGACAGCTTTTGATCGACTTCTTCGTGATTCAGGAAGGTGTGGACATCCTGGGATCAAAGCAAAACCAGTTGCAGCTTTTTTACAATCGTATGCTGGAGCGGATAAACCAACTGCCTCGATTGGAGGCGGA
>JAUXCD010000237.1 GCA_030619085.1 Candidatus Zixiibacteriota bacterium | reverse complement strand
GGCCAAGGGCGGCATCGTGGTTTGCGCAGGGATTCATATGAGCGATATCCCTCCTTTTCCCTATTCCATTCTGTGGGAAGAGAGAGTGCTGCGCTCGGTGGCCAATTTGACGCGCCGCGATGGAGAAGAGTTTTTGGCTTTGGCTCCGATGGTCCCGGTGAAAACCGAGGTCCACCCTTATCCGCTGGAAAAAGCTGGCGATGCTCTCGATGACCTTCGGGCCGGCCGTTTCGACGGCGCGGCGGTGATAGTCGTTGACGAGGCGGCTAGTCGATAATTTTCTGATTCAACTGAGCTCGGCAATCCGATGGTGCCGGACCGCCGCCAAAGATGAAATCGATATGATAGCTCAAATCAGAGGTATCGCGGTTGCTGTCGCCGCGCACGAGGCAACCCAACAACGTCTTGGTTAAGTGATTGCCGCAATATTACTTGGATTGTGTGTTTTATCAGCGAATTTTGTTTGACTTGAAGACAGTTTTGGCCCAAATCGTAACAGAAATCTGAAGCAACTGGCTAAATCGCCCCCGGGGATCTGGCAAAAACCAGAAAAAGGACCCGCTCGTGCCCTGTTTTCAATAACTTGGAAAAGGCTCCCCCATGCGTCAGCCAGTCCTTGTTGACACCAAAATTTGAAACGGATATACTGAAATCGTCAATTTCGACGATTAATTGAACAACAGTATCCGCAAGTGGAGAACCCGAAAGGAGATAGTGTGAAGTATTTCATTATTATTTCATTGATGGCCCTGCTGATGATCGGCTGTGGGTCGTCCAAGAAAGTCACGCGCCTGGACGAAAAATCTGTCACCGACCTTAGCGGCAAGTGGAACGACACCGATGCCCGACTGGTGGCCGAGGAGATGATTTCCGATGTCCTGTCGCGGCCCTGGATAACCAATTTCGCCGCCGAGCACGGCGCCAAACCGGTGGTCACGGTGGGGACTATCCGCAACAAGAGCAATGAGCACATCGACACCGAGACCTTTACCACCGACTTTGAACGAGAATTGATTAACTCCGGACAGGTTAAGTTCGTGGCCAGCCCAGGACAAAGAGACGAGGTTCGCTCCGAGCGTATGGATCAGCAGGAGAATTCGTCCCGCGAGACGATGAAACGTCTGCGCGAAGAGACCGGCGCCGATTATCTGCTGATGGGTTCCATCAAGACCATCGTTGACCAGGAAGGCGGCGCTCGGGTGGTTTTCTATCAGACCGACCTGGAACTGATCAATATCGAGTCCAATGAGAAGGCCTGGATCGGCACCAAAAAGATCAAGAAAGGTATCTCCAAAGACAAGACCAAGTGGTAAATCACTTCAAGGCGGCAGCCGTCCGTTGGCTGCCTTTCATTCTCGGCGTATTTGTCGGACTGGTCTTTCTCGTCGGGTGTTCCTCGGTTGCTACCCATGACCGCTTCTATGACGCGATCACCAGCGAGCTTAGAAATCAGAATTTCGACCAGGCCGTCCTTAAACTTGAAGACGCCAGAGAAAACAACAAGTACAGCAAGAAAGACCGCTTCCTTTACTATATCGATGCCGGCCTGGCTCACCATTACGCCCTGAGTTTCGACACCAGCAACAGCCGCTTCAGCCGTGCCGAGGCAATTGCCGATGACCTCTTCACCAAAAGTATCTCCCGGGCCGCCGTATCGGTTCTGCTCAATGACAATGTCCTGGAGTATGCCGGCGAAGACCACGAAATCCTTTACGCCAATCTGATGGCTGCCATGAATTATCTGGCGGTGAACAAATTCGATGACGCTTTTGTGGAAATCCGCCGCGCCAATGAGATGCTCGACTTACTGGAGCAGAAATATGCCAAGGCGGCGCGCGACCTCAAACAAGGCGCCAAAGACGACTCGGCCGGTGTAATAATTGACTACACCGCCGATAAGGTCCGTTTCAACAACGACGCCTTCGCCCGCTACCTGAGTATGCATATGTATGCCGCCGAAGGGCTAAGCGATGACGCCCGGATAGATCGTGACCTGATGGTCGAGGCTTTCCGAACGCAGCCACATATCTATGACTTTGCAATTCCCGAAGTTATCTATCAATCTTCTGAACGGGCCGTGCTCAGCGTGGTCGCCATGACCGGCCTGTGCCCGACCAAAGAAGCCGTCAACCTGCGCATCCGCACCGACAAGGACCTCAACCTGGTCCAGATCCTCTATACTGACTCGGGCGGCGCCACCAGCGAATATGGTCACATACCTATGAAGGTCTCGGCCGACTATTACTTCAAGTTCGCTATCCCCCGGATGGTGTCGCAACCGTCGCAGGTGAGCGCTATCCGGGTGGTCGTCAACGGCGACGTGGTGGGATCGCTGCAACTGATCGAAGACGTGGGAAAGATTGCGGTCGAAACTTTCCGGGCAAAAAAATCGCTAATCTACCTGCGTTCGGTGGCTCGTGCCGTCGCCAAGGGACTCGCGTCGCACAAACTCAAAAAGAAGCTGGACACCGGGGGGTTGACCGGTTGGCTCAAAAAGGCGGCCATCGACGCCACCATGGACGTCACCGAAAATGCCGATCTGCGCTGTTCGCATCTGCTTCCCGGGCAAATTTATGTCGGCGATTTTGAAATCGAACCGGGCAATTATGATATAACCGTCGAGTTTCTCGATGCCCATAATGCCGTCATCGGCTCCAACAATTTCGCCGATTTCCCGGTCACCAAAGATTATTTCAACCTCGCCGAAGCGGTACTGCTGCGATAAACGTCTCAATGTAATTGCGATAGTCCGTTATGATTAACGACGACGACAAACCGATTGAGTACCCTATCGATGGCACTCTCGATCTGCACCTTTTTGCCCCCAAAGACACCAAAGAAGTAGTGCTGGAATATATCCGTGTCTGCCTGGAGAAAGACATCCTCGCCATCAGGATTGTCCACGGCAAGGGCATCGGTGTCAAACGGGAGATTGTCCACAACATACTCCGTGACCACCCCCACGTAATCAGTTTCCGACACGAAAGCGGTAGTGGTGGCGGTTGGGGCGCCACCGTGGTTGACCTTCGCAAATAAGACTCTCTAACGTCTTCCTGGAATAATTCGGTCAAAAATTAAACCCTGCCGGAAATCCGGCAGGGTTCGTCGTTAGGTGAGCCCTTTTGACAATGAGGGCATCGACTCACTGGATACCTGAGAAGTATCAGCGTTTCCGTTCGTGGGGCCGCGCCGAATTTCCCAGCCAGCTAACGTTACGAGTGGGCATCGCTCCGCGTATTTGGTTCAGAGACACTTATTGTTGTGCCACCTATGTACTCGCAGATCACCGGTTCAGATGAACCAATGGTCAGACCTGCAATTGCAAACAGTACCCAGAATGTCTTAAGGGAATGCCAGAGCTTTCCCTTCGGCTTAAGGTCAGTACCTCCTGGCCGATGCTGAGAAACGTCTGAACCCGATGCGGTAAGCGAGAATCGAACAATGCAATATGTAGATGAGATTGAGAAAAATGCAGAAAGATACAAAAACGGAAAACAGTAAGCAATCGGGCATCCGTTACTCCTGGATGAATTACCTATCGTACTGAACTACGGCTGCAATTTGCCGTTACTAACACCCCTCAATAATTAATGTAATAAATACCGCACCCAATGTCAAGGTAAAAAAGGCTTTAAATCGGTCCTATTAGACAGTCGGAGCAGCTACCAAGTCCGTCAATCCCGACTCAAAGTTCCTTGATTTTTTTCATCTTGCTGAGAAATCCCTGCGCTTCCCGCTTTGACAGTCCGGCCTCGATCAGTCCCTCCAGATCAAATTCCGATTGCCCAATAAGATTCTCCAGAACGCTCAATTCGACGCGGGAGAAAGAGAGAGAATATAGGATATAGTCCTCAAAAGCCTCATAAGCGACCGGACACACCGCCTTGACCATATCCGCCATGACTTCGGC